>JANNWE010000418.1:0-5540 GCA_031414675.1 Cytophagaceae bacterium | reverse complement strand
ATTTATTTGAAATTACACAAACACTTGAATTAAAATATAAAGAGGTAATTGATCTCGTGTATATTTATGGATATTCTCAAGAAGAAGCATCAAAATTATTGGAAGTGCCTGTAGGTACTATAAAATCAAGATGCCGCTCGGCTCTTAAAACTTTACGGAATTTATATGAGATTCCTGTTTATTAATGAAGGTGGTAGAATATATTAATAGCGGAGTAATAGAAGACTATTGTTTAGGCGTTTTGAATGCTTTAGAAATGCAAAAAGTAAGACAACTAGCTAGCAAATATCAAGAGATATATGATGCCATTGCCTTTACCGAAAGTGTATTAATAAAATATGCGGAAGATTTAGATATAGAAAGAAGAATGGAAGAAAGGAGCGAAGAAATATTAGTTAGGCTTTTAAAAAAAATCAAACAGTAAGTAAAATTCGAATAAAATAAAAGCAATTAGAAGTTTACAAATAGTTTTAACGTAAAGAACTTTCTCCTTTCAAAAAGCAGGCTTTTGCCACGATTTCCTTAGTAAGTAGGTCAGATCCGAAAAGGAGTATATCCAACACCCACTTCAAAAAACACCTTTTTTAACTATCCGGACTGTATCCCAAGTAGCTTTTTCTATGCGCCCATTATGGGTAAATCCTAGTCTATATTTTTTAACACAAAGTTCACAATGGTTTGTACAAACCGAGAATTAAAAAAATTTGTTTAATAAATGTTGGTCAGACCGTAGGTTAAACCTGCGAAAGCATCCAAAAACTCCTATTTTATAATTATAGCCTTGTGCCCCTTGTGGTTTTTTCTTTGTGCTCCTTGTGGTTAATTGGTTGTGTGAATTTTTTACCACAAAGTTCACAAAGGTTTGCACAAAGGACACAAAGCAATTCTTAAATGTAGTTAGGCCAAGCCTTCCTTGTTTTTAGTTGATTTCTAGATTTTCACATTTTTGTTCCTTTTCAAAAATATGCCAGATTTACTAGTAAGCCTAAATCAATCCAAAACATTCAGAAAAATAAACTTGAAAAACTCTACGTTTCTACAGATATTTACGTCTTGAAAAATCAAATACTCATGTTTAAAAAACTTGCACTTGTTCTTTTGACTGGTAGCATAATCTACTCTTGCACTTCCGACACCACCGAAGCTACTACCGATGCTGTAGCCACCCCGCAGCTTACCTACAGTGTAGTTGGCTCTTATCCACATGATATTCAGTCTTTTACAGAAGGATTATACATAGATAATAACCAGATTTTCGAAAGCACTGGCTCCCCTGAAGAGCTTACTTATACGCAATCGCACTATGGAACATTAGACACGCTTACCGGCAAAATAAAAGTAAAAGCGGCTTTAGATAAATCTCTTTATTTTGGAGAAGGCATATCAAAAATAGATGGAAAGATTTTTCAGCTCACTTACAAAGCACAAAAATGTTTTGTGTATGATGCCATAACGCATAAAAAAATTGCGGAATATCCTTACGCTAACGCCGAAGGCTGGGGATTAACAAACGATGGCAAAAATCTTATTATGAGCGATGGAACACATATTTTAACATTTTTAAACCCAAAGGATTTTACGAAAGTTAAGGAGTTAAACGTGCGTGAAAACGCTTATGCTTTGGAAAAAATCAATGAATTAGAATATGTAAACGGATTTATCTATGCTAATATCTGGACCACCAACCAGATTATAAAAATAGATGCCAACACAGGAAACGTTGTAGCAAAAGTAGATATGGGAGCATTGGTTGAAGAAGCAAAAAAGCTTAACCCAGGCTTGATGGAACTTAATGGAATAGCATATGATGCTATTAAAAACGAATTTTTGATAACAGGCAAACTTTGGCCAAAAATTTATAGACTTAAGTTTTTTTAAAACAAATTTACCGCCTCAAAAGCTATACCTATTTGACTTTGTTTCTTATGAAACTGAGCTTACAATTTGGATGAATCATCGATTTCTATTTCCTTTTTTTTGTTCTGAATGTAACACAAAACCTATGGAAATTGTGCTTTTGAAATAAAAAACTACCTATTCGTCCACTTTTTTAAAAATTAATTTCTTTTTTTTATACATTTGGGTAAAACAAACCTAAAATTCAAAAAACGCATGAGAAAGCTTTTTATTCTACTTTTATTTATTAACACAGGGCTTACAGCCCAAATTAAGAAACAAGTTATAGACGATATTCAAAAAAAACAAGCCGATTATAGTGCAATGGCAATGGATATTTGGGGCTTCGCCGAAGTAGGTTATCAAGAAGTTAAAAGTTCGGAATTGCTTCAAAATGCTTTAAAAAAAGAAGGGTTTAGCGTAACAGTAGGTGTTGCAGAAATACCTACCGCTTTTGTGGCAAGTTTTGGATCAGGAAAGCCAGTAATCGGTATTTTAGGTGAATTTGATGCACTTCCAGGTTTGTCTCAAACTGCTAATCCTGAAAAAGAATCAGCTAAAGGAATTGCCGGACATGCATGTGGGCATCATTTGTTTGGAGTAGGCTCTGCAGCAGCTGCAATAGCTGTTAAAGATTGGATGAAAAAAACAGGACAAAAAGGAACTATTAGATTTTATGGTACACCAGCAGAAGAGGGCGGTTCTGGCAAAGTTTATATGGTGAGAGAAGGTTTGTTTAAAGATGTTGATGTGGTTTTGCATTGGCATCCAGCTAGTGACAACTCTGCCAATGCATCTAGCTCTTTAGCCAATAAATCTGGCAAGTTTAAATTTTATGGCAGATCTGCCCATGCGGCTGCATCTCCTGAAAATGGACGTTCGGCATTAGATGGCGTTGAGGCCATGACTCATATGATAAATATGATGAGGGAGCATGTGCAAGAGGACTCGAGAATTCATTATGTAATTACTCAAGGAGGAAAAGCTCCAAATGTCGTCCCTGATTTCGCAGAATTGTATTTATATGTTCGTCATCCTAACAGAACTAATGTTAAAGAAATGTGGGAATGGATGGAAAATATAGCCAAAGGGGCTGCTCAAGGAACAGGAACCAGAGTAGAAACTGAAGTACTCGGAGGAGTACATGAGCTGTTACCAATAGAATCATTGGCTAAAGTGATGCATGCTAACATGGCTCTCGTTGGGGGTTATAGTATGAGTCCAACAGAATTGGCATTTGCACAAAAAATCCAGAATACTCCTGGTGTTGTAAAAAGCTCATTAGATGCCACAAGCAAAATACAAGAACTTAAACTTGAAAACTCAGCCAATGGAGGATCCACTGATGTGGGAGATGTAAGCTGGACTGTACCTACAGTTGGTTGTCGAACCGCTACTTGGGTGCCAGGCACGCCTGCACATAGCTGGCAAGCAGTAGCCGCAGGGGGTACAACTTTGGGTGCAAAAGGCATGATGATAGCTGCCAAAACCTTGGCTTTAAGTGCTATAGATTTGTTTGAAAATCAAGAGCTTATCAATAAAGCAAAAGAAGAATTTAAAGTAAAAACGGGGGAATATAAATACGAGGCTTTGTTGGGTGACAGAAAGCCAGCATTAAATTATAGGAATTGAAAGAATTGATTGGATTTATAAGGATTAAAATAGATGAAATTATAGAATTTAGAGTGAAATTCTAAATTCTATTACGTCCTTTTAGGAGTTTAGCTCCACCTATTGGCTGTGTCATTTGAAAAATGTCGAGTTGTCAGAACTGCCATATTTTTATTGCGGTTAGGGTGATTCAGCATTTCGACTAAGTTTTATGTTGCAAAATGTTGTTAGAAAGAAACGATTAGCTAGCACTTGTAAATTTAACTTGATATGAAGCCTCAAAGAAACATTTAACCACAGACCTCCAATTTATTATAGGTGCTGTTATTGCCAGTAATTTTTTGTCGTTCTTCAACATTCAATTTGTTTGTAGATTATAATATGTCGTTTAGAAATCAAACAATTCCCCTAATAATCCTTTTTTCCTCTTGTAATGATGTTCCTTGTCTGTTGAATATCGTTGTTTATCAGAATAATTTTCGTTTTGTACATTCTTGAAATTTTGTGAAGAACGTTCAATGATTTTATCAAGTTCTCCACGGTCAAGCCAAACGCCACGACAATCTGGACAGTAGTCGATTTCTACACCACTTCGGTCAGTCATTACTAGGTTTACATTACAATTTGGACATTTCATAGTTTTACTTTTGGTTATTTTAAATATTTTTTTAAAATTTCATTCTTTTAATTGTTCTTTTTCTCGTGTTTATCGTCTTCAGCTCGGCGTTTTTGCATGGTTTCGGTTCGGTCTAATTCTTCCGATTCATTAAAAGCTTTCCAGTCAAATTTTTCATCGAAAGGGTCCAATGCTTTTTGAGGGTTAAAAATTCGAAGGTCTGGAGCCAAAGCATTAAAAGGGGTAAAATCTGGTGTGTTAGTAAATAAATCACGGAGGTCTGCAGCACTTGCGTCGTATTGGTTGAGATACGGAATGCCAAAGATTTTCCAAAAAGTCTTAAAAATACTTCCAAAACTATAATGCACATTGCCCACATAGTTTTTCTTGGTATACGGCGACATCACCATCAGCAGACTCCTGTGTGCATCTACGTGATCCACACCGCCTTGAGGGTCATCTTCAGTTACTATTACGAGCATGTTTTTCCAATAGGGAGTTTTAGACAAAAACTCTATAGTGCGGCCCAATGCCAGGTCATTATCTGCCATATAGCTTTCTTGAAATGGCCATCCCGCTTTCGGGCGTTCTTTGGAGCCATGATCGTTGGGTAGTTGTAAAGTTATTAAAGAAGGTAATCCTCCATTTCCCCACCGTTCTTTAAATTCTCTTATAAATTCCTCAGCCCTAAATTGGTCAGGAATGGCCATGTTGTAAGTTGGAAATGTTTTAGAGGATTTGTTAAAAAGTGGAGCCGAAATAGGATAGTTAATAGTGTATAATTCTCCTGTATATTTCATGGTGCTGTCTGAATATGCTCCTGCCATTTCTACCCCAAAACCAAAATTGAAAAGGTCTTTTTTGTTTCTTTCCATGTGGTCCCATAAAGCTCCACCTTCGTTATAATCTTCGGGGTAAATACTCCCTGCAGAGCCATAAATTGACCAGTTCCCGGGTGCATTTGAAGAGTCTTTCATGCTCCTTTTGCCTCCATAGGAAGCAGCGGTATTGGTTTCTACCCATTCGTTAGGGTAGGTGTTTACTAACCAACGGTGGCCATCTGCGGAAACATCAGAATCACAAAAGAAATTATCAGAAATAGCAAAACGCTTTGCCAAAGCATGGTGATTAGGCATTATCCTTGCGTGTTGAACCGTAGAATCACCTTTTCTGTTTCTTACCGTTCGGTTCATCCCAAACCTGGCCATTTCTGCTTCGCCATTTCCTCCTTCCAATTGTCCAAAAACCTCATCGTATGTTCGGTTTTCCTTCGAAATAAACACGATATGTTTAATGTTTTCAGAACCCTCCAGTGGTTTGATTGGTATTACTTTTTCTGCTTCTTGTTTTATTTCGGCAATTGGCGTAAACGTATAATTATTGTCAATTACTTTTTGGCTTAAAGCTTTTAGTTCTA
>JANNWE010000417.1:0-7031 GCA_031414675.1 Cytophagaceae bacterium | reverse complement strand
GGTATTTGGTTCTTGAGGAATTTTGGTGGCTAGAATTTGGTTACATATTTCCTCAATTTGCCAATTTTCATACCCATAGGAGGGAAGTATTTTTTTTGCAATAGTGCAGGAGCGTTGTTCATGCCCCAAAGGGTGAGGATCTACAATAAAACCTGAGTCATGTAATAAAGCTGCAGTTTTTAAAATTATTAAATTTTCTTCAGATATCTCTTCTGTTTTAGCAAAATATTCTGAATATTTTATAACAGAAAGCGTATGGTCTACATCATGATAGGTAAGATAATCAGGCAATTCATTTTTTAATCTTTCAATAAAATAAAGATACAAAGCATCGTATTGCATAAATAATAATTGAGTTTTTTAATTTAATACTTCATAAATCATCATTCCTTCCGATTTATTTTTAAGTTTAAGATTTCCCATAGGTCTGCAATTGAACGATTGCTTCACTTTTTCATAACTTGCCTCATTTATTAATATTTGACCTTTATCTGCTGTGCTTTGAAGTCGAGAGGCAACATTTACAGTATCACCAATTACCGTGTAATCCAATCTTTTTAAGGTTACCGATCCGATGTTTCCTGAAATCATTTCCCCACTATTAATTCCGATGGAGACTTTAGGTAGAAACTCAACTGAAGAGACAGCTTTGGGTAAGGAATCAATTTGATTTCTAATAGCTAGACATGCATCAATTGCCCTATCTAAATGAAAAGTATCTCTAAATACTGCCATTACACAGTCTCCAATGAATTTATCAATAATACCGCCTTGAGATATTATTTCTTTTACTATTAAATCAAAATATTGATTTAATAGCCCAACAACTACGTCTGGAGATTCTTTTTCACTAATAGATGTAAAACTACAAATATCTATGAAAGCAACTGAGGCATCTTGTATTTCATTTGCCATGAGAGAGGATTCATATTCGCGTCCACTCATAAAATTTAAAACATTTTCATCCACATACATTTTAAGGATGTTGTTTTCTTTTATTGCTTTTACCGTATCTTTAAGCTGATTTACATGTAAAATCGTACGCTCCATTGTGCGATCTAAATCTTCAAAATTTACGGGTTTGGTTACAAAATCAAAGGCTCCCCTATTCATCGAAGTACGAATATTGTCCATGTCGCCATAAGCAGAAACCATGACGGTCTTAATTAATGGGCTGGTTTCATTAAGTCTAGAAAGTAAGGTTAAACCATCCATTTCCGGCATATTAATATCGCTAATTACAACCTCTATTTCTGGATGTTGTTGAATTTTGGACAAAGCATCTGCTCCATTATTAGCAAAAATAAAGCTAAAATGATGGTCTCTTATTTTTTGTCTAAATTTTTGTTTAATTAATATCTCTAAATCTGCCTCATCATCGGCTACTAAAATTGTAGTCATCCTAATTTCATTTTTAGTTTTTCTTTAAGGGCAACAAAATCAACTGGTTTATTTAAAAAATCATCTGCACCAAGTTTTATTGCCAAATTGTAATTGTCATCATCGCCGTAAGCAGTGATCATCATTACCACAGGAGGAGGGTTCTCAAATTTTATTTTTATCTGTTTTAATAATTCTAGGCCGCTCATTCCTGGCATATTTATGTCAGAAAGTATTAGCACGGCTTCTGATTTGTGCAATTCTAAATAGCTTAAAGCTTCTTCTCCTGAATTAGAAAATGCAATTTTAATTTCGTTGGCTTTTATTTCATGGCGAAATTTTTGCAAGAATAATTCTTTAATATCTTTTTCGTCGTCAACAACTAATATATTCATAGAAATAATTATTGGTTAAAGGTAGTAAATTTTTGAATATGGCAATTATGCAAAAAAATAATTCTTTTTTAATTCTTATTTATTATGCCATTTTTGCTGATTTTGCGTAAAATTTATTACAATTCTCTCAAGTCTCATTAGTAGTATTGATTCTTTTTTTTGTGGAATTGTTTTCATAATAAATGGTTTTCTGGATTTTTTTCTATAAGTTTACTATGTATTGAAAATTAATAAAATAATTGAAATTTAAGACTTCGTACCATGAAAAAGGTAATCATTTTAGGTGGGGGCGTGGCAGGTTTAAGTGCAGCTCATGAGCTTGTAGAAAGAAATTATGAGGTTGAAATTTTTGAATTCAATCCTGATTATGTGGGTGGGAAAGCCCGCAGTATTAACTATAGAGGAGATAAAAACCAATATGTTAATCCACTCCCAGGGGAACATGGTTTTCGGTTTTTCCCTGGTTTTTATAAACATATAATTGACACTATGAAACGAATTCCTTTTCAAGAAGATAATTCTTCTTCGAAAAGTGTTTTTGATAATCTTACCGCTACGAAAACTATAATGCTTTCTAGATATAACGATAGCCCAATCGTAGTACTTTCATCTTTTCCAAAATCTTTTAAACAATTTAGAGAGGCTTTAAAACTAATTAAGAAAGATAAATCTAGGTTATCAAAAGAAGAAAAGGTCTTTTTTGTAAAAAGAGTTTGGCAATTAATGTCTAGCTGCCAAGATAGAAAACAAAATGAATACGAAAGTTTAGGTTGGTGGCAATATTTAAAAGCCGATGAATTTAGTGAAAGTTATAGGCATTTATTAGTTGAGGGTCTTACCAGAACCCTTGTTGCTGCAAAAGCCAAAACTGCTTCTACAAAGACTGGTGGTAATATCTTTTTGCAATTGTTGTTTTCTATGCTAGACCCCAGCGTGAATACTGATAGAATCCTAAATGGCCCAACAAACGAAAAATGGCTGAATGCTTGGAAAAAATATTTAATTGAAAAAGGTGTAAAGATTAATCAGGGCTGGATTTGCAGTTCTATAGAAACCGACGTTAAGAACTACAATATAAAAAATGTTACGGTTGCAAAATTAGACGAAGGTACACGAAAACCATTAAATGATAAAAAAACCCTAGAAGCAGATTATTTTGTAATGGCAATGCCTGTAGAAAGAGCAGCTGCTTTAATTTCTCCAGACATGATAGCATGTGATAAAACTCTTATGGGTATCATAGAATTAGCTAAAAGTGTGAATTGGATGAATGGAATCCAATTTTATTTAAACGAGAACATAACGATAAATCAAGGGCATATTATCTTTAGTGATTCCGAATATGCTCTTACTGCAATCTCACAAGTTCAGTTTTGGGAAAATTATGATTTAACAAAAAGAGGAAATGGAAAAATAAAAGGACTGCTTAGTGTGGACATAAGCGATTGGTTTAATGCAGGAAAATTTAATAAATTGCCGGCCGACGAATGCACTAAAGATCAAATAAAAGATGAAGTTTTAAAACAACTTATGTATTCATTGAATATAAATGGGCAAGAGATTTTGACTGAAAATATGGTTGAAGATTTTTATTTGGATAGAGATATAAAAGAAAAAAGCAATGAAGAATTTATATCGGTTTTCGATAACACAAAAGGACAATTAACAGACAGAGAACCACTTTTGGTAAATAATATTAATACATGGAATCTTCGTCCTGAGGCTAGCTGTGGCATAAAAAATCTTTTTTTTGCCTCAGATTATGTAAAAACTAATACAGATTTAGCCACTATGGAAGGGGCAAACGAAGCAGCAAGAAGAACTGTGAATTGTATATTATCATCAGATAATTATCCTGCGAAAATGTGCGAGATTTGGGAATTTTCGGAACCATGGTTTTTAAGTTTAACCAAAAAATTTGATAAAAAAAGATTTGAACAGGGATTACCTTGGACTATAAAAGCTCCACTTTGGATGTTAATAATTACTGCAATTGGAGCTTTGGTTTATTTAATACTAGGAATAGTAAAAGAGCTAATTTTTCCAAAAAGATGATAATACTATGATGATAAAACAATATGTAATTAATTTTAAAAAGAAGGAAGCGGTTTTTGTAATTTGTACAATGGCAGTAACACTCCTTTTTACTCTATTATCAGCCTATTTTAAATGGGGCTCTATATCTGCATTTTTTCTTGCTTTTTGCATGTTTAGTGTTTTATCTATTTTTGCATTCAAAAACAATGATTTATTCTTAAAAAAATTATTGATTTTTGGCTTGGCTGCTGGTTTTACTGAATTAGTGGCTGATTACTGGTTAGTGGAAGTTATAGAATCTTTGGAATATCCCGAAACTGACCCAAAGTTGTTAGTTTCACCTTTGTATATGCCTTTTGCATGGTCAGTAATTTTAATTCAAGTTGGATATTTGGGATGGATAATTTCAATTTCTGATAAAATTGAGGAAGCAATGCTAGTAACTCTGGTTTTAGGCATGTGTTTTATACCAATCTTCGAGCATTTTGCTAAGGTGGCTGAATGGTGGTATTACAATCCATGTAAAATGATTTTCAATACGCCTTGGTATATTATTTTTGGAGAAGGGTTAATAGCGGCCACCTTGCCTTTGATTTTTAGAAATCAAATTCGTAAAAGCCATTTTAATACGGTATTTGTTGGATTAGTACAAGGTATTTGGATATTTATGGCTTATTTTATTGGATATCAAATAATTGAAAAATGGTGAAGAAATTAATGTCTTTTTTTATTCCTCAACGTGAATTCGCAGATGAGGAGACTTTAAGAAAAGCGAATTTGACTATTGGTACTTTATTAATTGTTCTGTATTTTACTTTGAATTATGTTTTGATTTCTTATTTTATCGAATATCCAAAAGGAATAGAATCCCAATTGTTTTTATTTGTTGTGGCTATTATTTCATTAATTCTTTATAAATATGGCATCAATAAAACATTTATTCATTTTTTGTTTTTCATTTCTGCCACTATTAGTATATTAATTACCGTATATTATAGTGGGGGATTTGAGTCTTTCATTTTACCTTGGTTAGCTTCAACTCCTATTGTAGCCCTTTTGGTTTGGGGGAAAAGAGGGAGTCTTATTTCTTTGTTTTTTGTAATTTTTGTAACTGTTTGGCTGTTTCTAATTTATGATGCGGGAATTACATTGCCAACACTTATTAACAAAGAAGCTTATAGAAAGCCGTTCTATTTATCTTGTGCAATTGGTTTAATTTTGATTTTGTATTTCATAGCTTTTGTATTTGAAAATGCTAAAAATAATGCTATGAATCAGCTAAAAATTGCTCAAAATCAGTTGGTACTGAAAGAAAAATTGGCTTCCTTAGGCGAGTTAACCTCAGGAATAGCTCATGAATTGCAAAATCCCTTAAATTTTGTAAACAATTTTTCTCAGTTGAATGAGGAATTAATAGAGGAGCTAAAAGAAATAAGAGAAAATCTGATTAATAAGGTAAAAAATAAGGAAGATGAATTGATTGATGAACTTTTAACCAGTCTTGCACAAAATCAAAAAAAGATAAATTTTCATGGTTCTAGAGCTAGCAACATAATAAAAAAGATGTTGGAACATTCAGGTTTAGGTAATACCGAAAAAAAGAAATCAAATATTAATTTTTTAGTGAAGGATGTATTGCTTAATTCTTTTGCAATTTTTAAATCCAAATACCCAAGTAGCCTTCTAGAGTTTCAAGTTGATTTAGATTCTGAAATAAAAGAAATTGAAATTGGTGAGGAAGACCTTCGATGGGTATTTTCAAATATTTATTCTAATGCTTTTTTTGCATTGATTGATAAGGCAAAAAGCCAGGAAAACTTTAAATCAATAATTAAAGTTTCATCGAAAAATATGGGTAACAGTGTTGAGATTCGTGTGTTTGATAATGGCACTGGAATTGCTGATGGTATTGGTAAAAAGATTTTTCAGCCTTTTTTTACTACTAGAACTACTGGAGAAGGCACTGGATTAGGAATGTCTATAAGTTATGATATAATTACAAAAGGACATAACGGTGAAATTACATTTCAAAGTAAGTTGGGAGAATTCACTGAATTTATTGTTAGGATACCGACCTGATGCTTGAAATTACATGGCAATTAATAAACAAGAAATTGCAAATAATCTTTTTGATTTTAAACTTCTAAATAAAAATAATTATGGAAGGTTCTCAAAATAACTTATTCTTTAATTTTAATTTTAAAGCTTCAAAATCTACTGGTTTCGAAAGAAAATCCTCAGCTCCAAGTTCCATTGCCTCGTTTTTTGAGTTTTTATCTCCATAAGCACTAATCATAACTACAGATGGGCTAGGGTTAGCGTAATGTTTTTTTATTTTTTTTAATAATTCTATGCCACTCATTCCAGGCATATTTATGTCAGATAAAATTAAAAAAGCTTCAGCTTTATGTTGATCTAAATAGGTTAGGGCATCCTCACCATTATTTCTGAAAGAAAAATTTATTTCTTTAGATCGAATCTCGTGTCTGAACTTTTGAAGGAAAAGATCTTCTATGTCATTCTCATCGTCAACAACTAAAATATTCATAGTATAGAATTTATAACTAAAGGTAATTGATTTTTAACAAGGCCCAAAGTTCTTTTTCAAAAAATCATTGGCTATTCACCTTCAACCAATGATTTTCTTGACTATTAAAGGAATTTTTAGATTAATTTACAAACAAAGTGCCTTTTTCTCTTGCCATTTTGCTGATTTTTGTTAAGTTGTTATCTATGCAATTTCGAAGTTTCGTTATCTCCGTATCCACTTCTTTAGATAATTTTTCACGTACTTCCTCGCCTTGCTTAGTTGGTCGATAATCCCCTTGAGCTTGTTCGTACATTAAGTGGGCTAATCGATTATTGAGTTTTATCCCGTAATTTAAAGGGTCTTGCACACTGCTATTTTTTGTTTGGTGAATATCATTTTCTATCTTTTTGAGTTCATTTTCAAATTTATTAATAGCATCATTTATTTCTTTGTTTTTTGGATCTCCTTCCATCTTATTTTTTAAATAGGTTAAATCCTCCTTTATTTTTTTAATGTTGATTATACCTTCATTTATTTCAGAGACTTTATTGCGAACTTTCATTAAAAAATCAAACTGTGCTTGAAAATCTTCTTGGGAAGTTTTTAAACGAGGGTCTTTTAAAATTTCAAATTCTTGAGTCTGAGATTGTCCATTTACAGTTAGCCTCACTTGATACTTGCCGGGCACA
>JANNWE010000416.1:0-1930 GCA_031414675.1 Cytophagaceae bacterium | reverse complement strand
CCTTAATCTTCTATAAATTCTAGTATTTCTGAATTCGCCAAGACACTTTAAAACTTTAAACGTTAATTCATAATCTGTAGCTCTTAAAATAAAATCTTGTGTAGGTTTACAAAAAACCATAAAATCGTCAAGGTCATCTTCTGGTAAATGTGTTATTTGTGCTACTATTTGTTTGTTAAATCGAAGATCTGCATAAAAAGTTTTAATGTCATTTACCTGTAAATCTGCCACTTTTCTTTTTGATTTTCCTTCTTTACTAAACAAATCCCAAAGTGCATCAATGGAAATTCCAATGCTCATTGGTTGGCTGGTATGTGTATTAATCATACTTTTTAAAATTTCGTTTCGAATCGCTTTGCTGTCATACGGGTTATTTAGAAATAGCTCAATTTCTTTATGAAGATTTTCGTATTTTTTATCATTAACTACCAATTCTTGAAGCATAATTGCTTGTTGCTTGGCGAGAATTTGGGGCTCTTTATTCAATCCATCCCATTTAATTCCAATTCTATTATATCCAAAAGAGCTAATTAAAATGGAATCTCCTTTTATTGCTCGCAAATAGAAATCCCCATTTTCATTTGTGGCGACAATTTGGCCAGTTCGTTTATTTAAAATATTTATGGAAGCTATCCCTTTTTTGCTATTAAGGTCTAGAACTTTACCATAAACAGACCGTTCTTGAGCTTCGGAAATTAAGCCAAAAAATAGTATAAAAATTAGAAAAAGGTAGAATTTAACGTTAACCAATTATTTGTCCATTTATAACCAAAGTTTGAGAGTCTCCGTGGTCAATTACAAAATTAGCTTTTTCTCCCAAATCTATTGTTTTAGAACTGGGTTTTGGTATTTTATGCTTGGCCATCAATGTTGGGTATTCTGTAAAGGATTTTAAGAATCCACCTTTTGCATCAAAAGAATGCAAACCCCAAAAAACAGATAAATCACCCATATCTTCAATAACGCTTGTTAAAGTAAAATCGGTTGCGGTGGCATTATTTTTTTCTTCTAAGTTTATGCCAAGGTCTAAATTGGTTATGGTAGTTCCTATTTTAACTTTTAAATTAGAAATTTTTAAATCGAAAAGAGACTTCGCATTTTTCGGAATTTTCTCATAATCGGCAAGGCTATAACCAGAATAGCTTTTCTTTGCGATGCTCCATAATGCCCCAAGAATAGCTATGAAATTCAATTTTCTTATAGTCTGTTTTTCAGAATCACTTCCATATCCACCTGACTCTACTAAAATTAAACTACTTCCCCATTTTTGAATATTATCGCCAAATGCCCTTGGTTCAAATTCATCAGAGTACCTTCCAATTTTACCAGGTGCATAATCTTGTAAAATAGTGTTCATTTCGCTGATTACTTGACGGGACTTTATTCTAATCCCATTCCACTCTCTTTCTTGGTTATATGCAGTGGCTAAAAAAGATATGGTGGCTTGGTTGGAAGTTTCGCCTACACTATAACGAATACCTTGGTCGTGTAGATTAAATGAAAACTCTGGCTTAAGTTTTCCTACGTTATCTTTCAGAATGACACTTTCTGGGCATTGAAGAGCAAGTGCATCTCGATTCATATCTATTCCTTGAGCCGTACGACGAATAAATCTTTCTGCTCCATCAGGATTAAGCATAGGTATAAAGTGAAGTTCTAATTTATCTAGAAGCTCCTTCCTTTCTGTATCAAATGAATCATTTTTCGCTTGGAAAAATTTAAATACATCAAATATTGCCATTGTTGCAGTGGCTTCATTGCCATGCATTTGAGACCATAACAGAATAGTTTTTTTTCCGTTTCCGACTTTAATTTTAATTATTTCTCTGTTTTCAAAAGATTTACCCACTACCATTTTTTCATAGGGTAATTTTTGAATTATGGGTAAGATTTCTTTTTGTTTAAATCTCCTTTTTGTGAGTTTGGGTTC
>JANNWE010000415.1:0-11820 GCA_031414675.1 Cytophagaceae bacterium | reverse complement strand
CAACTAAAAGTTAAAAATGTAAGTTTCTCAAATCTAGATGCTGAAATCTTTTTAAAAACAACCAATAAAAGATTTGATTTGGTCTATTTTGATCCGGCAAGAAGAGATTTAGATAATAAAAAACTATTCAAGATAGAAGATTGTCAGCCCAATTTATTAGAATTAAAAGAGAGGTTATTTGAAATTACTACTACCATTTTAATAAAGCTATCTCCTTTATTAGATTTAAAATTAGCCATTAAAACAGTAAAAAATATTCATAATATTATTATTTTAAGCGAAAAAAACGAAATTAAAGAAATTTTATTGGTATTAAAACCTTTGGAAAACTTTGACCCAATCATTACATGTATAAATGAAACTACGCTCGGACAAATACAAAATTTCGATTTTAGATTTTCTGAAGAAGAAAATTGTAAGATCAACTATTCTCTTCCAAGTCAATATTTGTATGAAGCCAATGCGAGTCTAAATAAAGCAGGAGCTTTTAAAATGCTTGCTGAAAAATTTAATCTTCAAAAATTAGCACCTAATAGCCATCTCTATTCTTCAGATAAAATTAATTACGAGTTTCCAGGGCGAATTTTTAAAATAGTTGATCAAGTTAATTATGACAAAAAAAAGCTAGAATCGGCAATGCCTACACTTAAAGCAAATATATCTTGTCGAAATTTTCCATATAAGCCAGAAGAAATAAGAAAGAAAATGGGTTTAAAAGAAGGGGGAGAAAATTATCTTTTTTTCTCAGAAAATCATTTAAAGCAAAAAATTGTTCTTATTTGTTCAAAAATATAAGTGACTTAATGCCATATTTGTTATTCTAAATACTAAAATTTAAAAAAAATGAAACAAATTATACTCCTTATTTTTCTTTGCTTATCATTTAGTTTAATTTATGGGCAAAACCCTGTATTTATTGGGAAAAATCTGCATCAAAATGAAGCTAAAGTGTCCTTTTATTTACTATTAAACCAAAATGAAAATGACATTTTATCTGATTTAAAGGAATTTGTTAAATCTAGTGGTAAGTTAATCGAAGTTTCAAAAAATACACATCGACTAGAAAAAGTATCCTTTTCAAAGTTACCAGAAAGCGTTAAATTTATTGATATTAAATTAGAACCCAAGAAACAATTATTAAAAGTCATATTCTTCTTTCTTGATGAAAGAAATGTTGCTGTTGGAAGTTTGGCTTTTGATCAGAGGGCGGCAGAAGCTTTTGTTAACGATTTTGGAGTTTTCACTCAAAAAAGTTTAACCTTACAACTTTCAACTATTGATTTAAAAAGTATTAATTTACAAATTTCTGATGCTAAACAGTTAATCAACAAAATAGAAAAGCAATTGGAAAACAATTTAAAAGAACAAGAAAAATTGGGTAAAAAACTAGATGCTAGCCCTGAATTATTAACAAAAGCATTATCAGAGAAAGAAGATATTGTCGAAAAGTTATATAATGATAATAGTTCGGAAATTGACTCAAAAAAGGAAAATGATTTATTGAAAGCTTCCACTAAAAAAGAAAAAGAGATAGTAAAAATTCAGAAAGATAGTGATAAGGCCTTATCAAGATTAGAAAAGAAGGAGAAAGAGTTTGAATTATTAAAATTTGATTTGTTTTCTGCGAAAGGATTATTAAAGCACCTTAATAGTGGCTATGCTGATGCTAAAGAGAATTTAAATTCTTTAACCAAGTAGCTTTTGCTAAACAGCTATTTAAAAAAAAATAGGGTAGCTAAAATAGCTACCCATTTTTTAATCCCCTAAAACTATTACTCCACTAAAATCTTCTTTTATTTTTAACTCGGTTTCTATCTATTGATTCGCGCGTAATCATTTTGTCTAATTTAATTAAGTCTCTTTCCAACTCTTTCGCTTCTCTTCTTGATATACGGCCATTTCTAGCATATAGATTTTCTTTACGTTCTATTTTCTCATAATAATGTATTAATCTTGAAGCTTCATTTGAAGTTATTAGTCCTCTGGATCTCCCTAGAGCGATTCGTTCTTTAGCTTGTCTTTGGAATGAATTAATACCCTTTGAACCTTTAATTATATTCCAATTAGAATCATAACTCCAATCCCTAGTGTTTCTTCCTTGCGAAAAATTTTCATCATCGAAATTTTTATTCCTTGACTTTCCAAATGCTAAATTTTCATTATTGTTTCTTACTGTTGGAATTTGAGCAAAAACGCTAGAAATAGTAATACTCAAAACTGCGAATGTGATTATGGTCTTTTTCATGATATTTTTTATTTAATTATGATTGTTAGAATATTATTATAAAAAAAGGTTTATTAATCAATTTGTTAATGATTGTTAATTATATTTTCAGAAGATTACAACTATTTATAGGATTGTTACGTTTATATTAAAGTTAGAAAGATTTTCAAGATTATATTATAGTGGTTTATTTAGGGGTTTGATTAAAGCTCTCGAATTTTTCGGGAGCTTTTCTATTGAGTATTGGCGATGTTAGATTTTGGCTAACCGTGAAATTTTGTCTATTTTTACCAATAATTATTATATTATCTTCTTTGAAATGTACTCTAAAAGATTTTTATACCCCTCAGCGTTTTTATTTCTTTTTTTTTCAACTAGTTTATTTGCCCAAAATTCAAAGCTTTCTGTTTTTTTAAACTGCCAAAAAACGAGGTGTTATTCTGATTTTTTAAGAACAGAGTTAAGCCATTTTGAATTAGTGAGAGACCAAGACTCCGCAGAAGTTTTAGTTTTGATAACTTCCAACAATAATGCTTCTGGAGGAGCAAATTATCTAATTTATTTTGAAGGACAAAAAAGTTTTAGAACTCAAATAGATACATTGCGTTTCTCTGTGAAACAAGATGCTACTGATGATATAATTAGAAAAAAACTATTGAACGCCATTAGCTTAGGTTTATTAGGCTATTTAAATATTCATTCCGACTCAGATCAAGTGAAAATAAGTTTTCCTAAAAATTCAAACTCGAATGCAGTTACTAAAATTGACAAATGGCACAATTGGATATTTGGATTGGGAGGAAATGGCAGATTTAGTGGTGAAAGCAATAGAACTAACATAACATTGGATGGAAATTTTAGAGGTGGGCGAACCACCGAGAAATCTAAATTTAGTTTTAATACCTATTTTGCTGAAAGAACTAATAAAGTAGTTTTGGATTCCATAAATAATGTGGTAAAAGTAAATGATTATGGATTTAATTCATTATTTGTTAAATCTTTTAATAATCATTGGTCATTAGGAGGTTTTGTAAAAGGCTATCATTCTGTATATCAAAACATTAAATTTTCTAAGAGTATGGCTCCGGCATTAGAATATTCTGTTTTTCCTGTTCAAGATTTTAATCGAAAACAATTCAGATGGATATATCAAGCGGGCTTAAGAGATTTTGACTATTTAGAAACTACTGTTTTTGAAAAAATAGAAGAAACTCTACCCTACCAGCAACTTACAGGGATTTTGGGTTTTACTGAAAATTGGGGGAATTTTAGTGCTGAGGTGAGTGGGTATCAATATTTAAATAATCTTGAGCGATATAGAATAAGTTTAGAAATTGATTTTTCAATTCGAGTTGCGTCAGGATTGTCTCTTCGTTTTTATGGAAATGGTTCTCAAATTAATAACCAAATTTCGCTTCCAAAAAGATCGGGCGATGCTACCAATGTTTTATTGGGTGGAAGGCAGCTAGCCACTACATTTTCTTATTCGACTTCCTTTGGTTTAAATTATACGTTTGGTTCGGTAAATAATAGTATTGTAAATCCTAGGTTTTCTGGAGTCAATTGATAGTCTATTGAATATTAAACATTTAATTAGTTTTTTGAATTCTATTTCCAAGTTCTATGAAAAGCATAAATGAACTAATACACCTAGTTCAACTCGAGAAATTAAGTGAGTCAGTATTTTTAGGACAAAACTACCAGGCCCCTTGGAAAAGAGTATTTGGCGGGCAGGTACTAGCACAGTCATTAAGTGCTGCACAACAAACTGTAGATGCTGAAAGAATTGCTCACTCTATGCATGCTTATTTCTTATTAGCGGGAGATATTTTAACTCCTATTATTTTTGAAGTTGAAAAAATAAGAGATGGAGGAAGTTTTAGTACACGAAGAGTGGTTGCAAAACAAAATGGAATAGCCATATTTTTTATGTCTATTTCTTTTCAGAAGAAAGAAAATGGTTACGACCATCAAATTGAAATGCCAGATGTGGCTGGTCCTGAAAACCTTTCCTCTGACTTAGATATGGTAAAAAAGTATAAATTTTTTGTTCCAGATCATATTTTTCAAGTAATTAATGAGCGGCCATTTGAATTTCGAATGGTGGAACAAGTAAAGATATTAGATTTTAAAACCAAGCTTCCCTATCGCAATTTTTGGTTTAAAGCGAATGAAAATTTTGAAGCGGATATTAATATCCATCAAAGATTATTAACCTATGTTTCTGATTATAATCTATTAACCACCGCAACTTTACCTCATACGAAGGGCCCATTGCCCAATAAGGACCTTTTTATGGCAAGTTTAGACCATGGAATGTGGTTTCATAGAGATTTTAGAATAGACGATTGGCTCCTTTATGCAATGGACAGCCCTAGTGCATCAAATGCAAGGGGATTTGCCAGAGGAAATATATTCAATAAAGAAGGAATTTTAGTAGCAAGTGTAGTTCAAGAAGGATTAATGAGATTAAAAAAAAATGAATCTTGAATGATTTTTTTAGGGTTTTTATATAGGAAATTTTACTTTTACTACTGTACCCACATCTTCTTTAGTTGCTCTGCTTCCTTGAATTTTATCTGACAATGCAAATTCTATTTTTACATTATTTATTTTATTGTATATTTCAATTCTTTCCGTTGTTATTTTAATTCCTTGTGATTTATAGCCTTTGTTATTTTCATGCTGGATTTTCCCAACTTTGGTTCTTCCAATACCATCATCTTCAATTGTACAAATCACATACTTAGCTTGTTTGGTAAATATTATTTTTAACTTTCCTTTTTCTTTTTTATACCTAAGTCCATGATTTATAGCATTTTCAATAAATGGTTGTACTATCATAGTTGGAATTTCAAAGTACTTATTCAAAGGACCTTTGATTTCAATTTCATATTCAAATTTGTCTTCGAATCTAAGTTTTTCTAATTCCATATAAAGTGTTAATAAGTTTATTTCTTCATTTATTGAAATAAATTTACTTCTGGACGAATCTAAAAATAAACGAATTAATTTTGAAAATTTTGATAAATAGTCATTTGCAACGATTGTTTCTTTATTTAGAATAAAACTTTGGATGGAATTTAAAACATTGAAAATAAAGTGCGGATTCATTTGCATTTGTAAGGCTCTTGGCTCTAGTTCAGCTTTTGAAATAATAGCTATTTCCGTTTCTTTTTCAGATTTTTTTAAAGCAAATTCAATTCTTTTTTTCTCGGTTACATCAATAATTATTCCTATTACCATGTAAGGAATATTACTTTCATTATATAAAATCTTAACGGTATTTTCTAAATATTTTGTTTCTCCGTTTACATTAATGATTCTGAAAGTTTCATGTGCCTGACCATAATTAATAGTGTCATTTTCAATTTTTTCTCCTATTAATTGATCATTTGGATGCAATACTGTCTTCCAGCTTTCGAAGTTTTGGAACCATTTATCTGATGAAATATCAAAAATTCTTTCAAAAGAATTACTTATAAACATTGGTTTTCTGTTGGGGAGATCAATTGCCCAGACCACCTCGTCTAAAGAATTTAAAATACTATTTAACTGTCTTTGACTGTTTATCAATTTATTTTCTGCTGCTTTTTGCTCCGTAATATTAGTAATAATACCGTCAATCAAATAGGTATTTTCTTTCTTATCAAAATATCTTTTTCCTTTTTCACTTACCCAAATTTGTTTCTTATTTTTATCAAAAATTCTATATTCAATGTAATATTCAAAAACTGAAGTATTTATGCTTTTATCATTTACTAAAAGAAAATCATCCTCGTGAATAAGATCCAAATAATTAATTTTCTTTTTAATAAATTCATTGCCTTTGTAGCCTGTTAAAGATTCAATTGCATCGCTAATGTAAATCATTGTCCATTCTTTATCGGCTAAACATCTAAATGCCACACTAGAAATATTCGAAATTAAGGTTCTGTATTGTTGTTCTTTTTGCTGAACTACTTGATATAGCTTTACTTTATCATCTATATCTTGAAAAGTACCGATCAGTTTTGTACACCTTCCATTTTTAAACTCTGCTTTACCAATGGCACGCACCCATTTTTCATTATTTTTAAAGGACTTAATTTGTACTTCAATATCAAATGGTGTTCCGTATTTTAGACAATTATCAATGGACGCCTCCATTTTATTTCTATTTTCTCCTTCTTTAAAAAATGCTAAAGCGCCATTGATATTAAGCTTATACGATTCTGGAGCTTCAATGATCTTATAATTTAAATCAGAAAAATAGAATTCATTGGCAATAATATCAATTTCCCATCCACCAATTCCGGCTATTCTGTTGGATTGTTCTAAAAGAACTTTAGTTTTA
The DNA here is from genome assembly GCA_031414675.1 of Cytophagaceae bacterium. GTDB lineage: Bacteria > Bacteroidota > Bacteroidia > Cytophagales > Spirosomataceae > Leadbetterella. The sequence continues at coordinate 5,260 of JANNWE010000415.1, read as the reverse complement.
CGTAGCTCTGTTTTTATTTTCCATGATTTATCTGCCTCTATTTCTTTGGAGATAATATCAACAATATATTTTGCAAATGAAAGGTCATATTCTTCCCATTTTTGTTCCTCATTTGTCAATTCAAAGCATACAATTCCAAAAATATTCCCATCTACCCAAATAGATATATCCATTAAAGATGTCACTCCTTTAGGAATAAAATAACTTGCAGCTAGCTCCGACGTATTACTATCATTGCAAACATCATTCGTAAGTAAAAAGAGACCTTTTTTGATAGCATCACAATATTTGGGGAAATCATTAAGAGACAATTTTTCACCAGATTTATATTCATTTGTATCAGCAATAAATATACTTTCACATAGAAGAAAATCTCTCTCAAACTTCCATAAGGAAACTCTATTTGCCTTTGAGCCATGGGCTGCGGAACTAATAATCTCATTTAATTTGTCACTAATAGACCGAATTTTGTCAAATTTAGAGGTGGAAAGTTTAATAATAATTTCATTTTGCAAAAGTTGGCTTTCTTTCCTTTGATTTTCATTTTGTTCTCTAAATATTCTATAAGAAACATCTCTAGATAAAATGATAGTTTTTTTAATTGTTTTATCTTCATTATAAATCACATCCAAAGTATCATCCTTCCATATATATTTTCCATTTTTATGCAAAAATCTATAGGTATACGTAATAGAAAATGTTATTCTTTTTTTATAATTTTCATGCAATAACTTTTTAATTTTCGGTATATCGTCGATATGCACAAATTTAAAAATATCTTCTTCAGCCATTGCCTTCAAATCTTCAAAGGAATATCCAAAAATTTTAAGAAATGCAGGAGATACGTAAACTAGCTGGTCTTTATCAAAAACCACTATCGAATCAGAGGTATTCTCACTAATAAATTTAAAGTTTGCATTTGCTAATTCTAATTCTTTTTTATTTTTAATCTTCTCATCAATATCCGTAATAATTCCAAAAATCCGTATATACTTGTTATTTATAAATTCAGAATTAACATTAAGATTGACCCATTTTTTATTTTTATGTGAAACTTTTATTTGAATTTCTATTTCAAAAGGTTGATGGAGATTTTTGGAATTGTATAAATTGCGGATAATTAAATTTCTATCTTCTTTATTGATAAAATGTTTAGTAATTGAAAAGATATTAAAAATTGAATCATCTGATAATTCTAAAATTTCTTTCGTAATTTTTGAGCAATGCCCAATTTTAGTAATGAAATCGTATTCCCAAGAACCAATATGGGCTATCCTATTTGTTTGTTCTAATAATTCTTTAGTTTTATTTAGTTCTATTTGTAATTCTATTTCTTGAGTCATGTCTTTTCCGATTTTATAGGAAACATCATTTTCTGATCAAACTATTCAATAGTAATATCTTTACCACTTTTTTTATCAAATTGACGATAAGATTAAAGCGAAAACAAAAAATTGTGTGATAAAAATTATTAAATGCTAATATGCATCAATTTATAATTGAATTTTTAAATACGTGATATAAATAAATTTAAATTGTTAAATATATCCATTTAAAATAAAGAAGGGTCATTTTTATAAATAAAAATACTGTCTTCCGACTAAATAAAATCTATTGGTATAATCACCTAAATATTAAGCCCTTACAGGGCTTTTGATTTGAAGGGGATGCTTTTTGTTAACAATGTTGAATCCCTACGGGATTATTGATTATCAGATACTTAACATCTAAAAGTTCCTTTTTCTTAATTTAATCGGACAGTAGTAATTAATTTTATAAAAAAGAAATAGAAGATGAATAATTTATACAAATGCGAATGCTTAATACAAAGCCTTTTGAATAATTAAATAAGTTAATGAAATTATTTAAACCGATAGTTTTAAATTTAAAATTAAATACCTTGTAAAAAGGCAATTACATCAACTGAATCAGCAAAATCGTTTAAACGTGGGGTTTGACTTTTTCCAAAATTCACTTTATTTTGGATAGCATTATTTTCACTTACTACAACTTGTAAATTACCTTTCATTTCAGCTAGTTTTTCATTTATTAAATCCAAAGATTCATATTCTTCATAGAAAAGTACTGAAATTGGAGAAGTTAAATTTTCATCTTCCTTTAAAAGTAAAAACCCGTTATCAAGATGTTGAACTTGATTTACCAAATAAATGGCCTTCATATAATCATAATTGTTATTATATTTTGAATGCATTCTTATGCTGTTCCAAAATTCAATGGACTCAAAAAATGTGTTAAAAATATACCCCTTGGGTACAAATAATTTAGAAACATTTCTACATCCTAAACCAAAGTAGTTTAATATATCACCGCCTAAGTTTCCCAGTTGAATTCTGTTTTCAGTTCCATCTATTACGGCAATTGATGTTCTGTTTTTTCTTATAATATGTGGTTTTGAAGCAAAATAGTATTCAAAATATCGGGAAGAATTACCACTACCCGTAGCTATAAATGCGTCTGCATCGTTTAATTTATCAACTATCTTTATATAATTAGAAATTTCAGAATGAAAGGAATTAAGAATTTTTAGAAAATATAAGATTAATACCTCATCTTGACTACTCGCTTTGTATAAAACGATGTTTCCAGATAAAATTATTTGCAAAAGATCTTGAAAACCTACTAATGGAAGATTACCTGCAGCAATCAAACCAATTTTTTTTGCAACAATCGGTTCAAAATAAGAATCTGGATAAGTAGAAACAAAATTTCTTAATTCATTCTCTTTTAAAAAGTTAACAATTATATTATCTATTGCATTTTGAATATTATCAAGCGTGAACCATGCATTTTTTGCCTTTGCGGTAAAAAGTATTTCTTTATATTCTTCTGTATTTTTGTTAGCTAATAAATATTCCCCCAGTTTTGAAAATAGTACTATTCTTTCCTCTAATTTCATTTTTCTAATATAAACAATTACTCTTTTAAATTCAATATAAAAATACGAAGGTAGTTAAACTTTGCGGAATTATATTTGTTATAGATTTGAATAACTAAAGATTTGAAATACATATGGCGATTATAATAACTGATGAATGTATAAATTGTGGGGCTTGCGAACCAGAGTGTCCAAATACCGCTATTTATGAAGGAGGGATAGAATGGACTTGGGGAGGAGGAACAAAACTAACTGAAGTTGATTTTGGAGATGGTACACTTGTAAAAGGAACTGCCGCGATGACACCCATTTCGGATGAATTTTATTATATTGTTAGCGATAAATGTACGGAATGTACGGGGTTTCATGAGGAACCTCAATGTGCGGCTGTTTGTCCGGTAGATTGTTGTGTTCCAGACCCTGACAATGTAGAAGATAAGGAAACATTGCTAGCCAAAAAAGCTTGGCTACATGGAGAATAAAAGAAAAGCCTCAAATTTTGAGGCTTTTCTTTTATTGTGTTTTCCCGTTTACGTTTCTATAAAAACAAGGTTTTGTTTCTTAAAACAAAACACAATTATTTTACAACTTTCATTACTCCATTCATTAATCTCCAATGCCCTGGAAACGTGCAAACGTAGGGATAGTTTCCTATTACCTCTGGGGCTTTAAAAATCAATTTAAAACTTTGATCTGGCGTAACTAAAGGAGTAGAGAATAATACTTCGTCTAAAGATGGTACATAATTTTTTTCCGCCCCTTTTTCATCCATCATCATTTTGTCTGCAGCTGTTCCTACTTTTTCCATAGCCTTTGGCTTTACTATTACCAAATTATGTTGCATGGCATCAGGATTTTCGAAAGTAAGTTCTACCGTTTGGCCCGCTTTGACAGAAAATTCTTTAATATCATATTTCATTGTTTCTCTTACCGCCTTTATTTTAACTATTTTTACCTCTCCACTTACCTTAGTATCTTCTAATACATTCCAAGCTTTTAATAGTTTCTCCAGCCTAGAGTCAGCCGTTTTATTTAGATTTGTCAAAAATACTTTAGAAGAAGGTTTTACTTTTATGTCTTTTAATCTATAATTCCAACCTTCAGACATCGCTTTTATTACTGAGCTTTTACCTTGATTATCCAGACCTTGCGCCATTCTCAATATAGATACCAATGAATCCACATGGGCAACGGACGCATAAGAACGAATAGATCTTTCTAGTGCAAATGCATTCATATTTGCCGGAGCTGAAAAAGTAACTTTCTTGCTGTATGAATTATTTTTTTCGTTGCTTTCAGTTATTTCATTATTTTTATCTAAAATTAATTTTAAATTATACTCTCCAATAATATCTGCAAAAAATGAAATATTTCCGACCCAAGGACCATTTAAATTTTTTGTAATTGAAACAGTTTCACCAGATTTGATTCCGTCTTTATAGTTTTTGCTCAACTGATCTACTTTAATACCCATTCCTTCGAATGTTAAATCCAATTGCACTAATTTTTCTACTGGCAAATCGACTTTTCCTTGATTTTTTACATCAACGGTTACATTTATTCTTTCTCTAGCTGATGGATTAGCTGGGTCAATTTTAATTCCCGAAATTATCAAATCTACATCTTCCGTTTTTAATTCTGATTTTGCCTCCATAGCCATTTTGCTATGATCATGAGGAATTGTGGCCTCAGTGGTAGTTTTTTGACTTAATTTTGCCCCTTTCAGTTGATTGCTTAAATGCTTTTTCATCAATTTCCCGTTATTAGCATTTAAAACTGTAGCAAATGCATCAGGCAACCATCTGTCATCCACTTCGTTAGATTTTGACATTCTCTCAAAGAAGGCTTTTTCAGCACTAGAATTCAGCGGAGACTTAGAGAAAAGTAGCAATGAATTCAATACTACTAAAGGCTCTTTATCATTTAATAAGTTATTTTTAAGTATGGTTTCCACTGATTTGGAAGAGAAATCCATCACTTTAAGGGCATTTTTTCGAACATCAGGAGAAATATGTTTTAATGCAATCTCAATTGTATTTTCATCTAATGCATTTAAGCCTTTTAAGGTCCATAAGGCATGAATAGCCGGTGCATTGATTCCAATTTCATCAAGACTTTGGTCTTTTAGAATTTCAATTAATGCAGGTACAACATCTTTCTGCCCTCTTTCCACCAACAATCTCTGAGCTTGCATTCTCCAAAACATATTGTCATTTTTGAGATTTTTTAATAATAAATCGGGATGAAATTTTGACAGAGAGACTGATTGATAATTTGGTGCATCTTTAGCAGCAACTCTGTAAATACGGCCATGCGTGAAATCTCTTAAATCTGTTGCATAGGCGTTTCCAGCACCATTTTTAA
>JANNWE010000414.1:0-4240 GCA_031414675.1 Cytophagaceae bacterium | reverse complement strand
TACCACAAGGAACTCAAAGCTAAATATCCATCCAGCTTTGTGAACTTTGTGTAAATCCTTGTGCACTTTGTGGTTAAAAAAATAGCTAGAAACTTTACCACAAGGAACACAAAGAAAAAACCACAAGGGACACAAGGCTATGCGAATAATACCCATCCAGAGCTTTGTGAACTTTGTGTAAATCCTTGTGAACTTTGTGGTTAAAAAAATATAGAGAAATCTTACCACAAGGGACAAAAAGGGAAAACCACAAGGGACACAAGGCTGTGCTTAAATTACTCATCCAACTTTGTGAACTTTGTGGTTAAAATAATAGCTAGAAACTTTACCACAAGGGACACAAAGGGAAAGCCACAAAGGACACAAGGCTGTACTTAAATTACCCATCCAGCTTTGTTAACTTTGTGAAACCTTTGTGTACTTTGTGGTTAAAAAAAATTTCTTGCAATTTTACCACAAGGATCACAATGAAAATACCACAAGGGACACAAGGCTTAGCGGAAAATACCCATCTCGCTTTGTGAACTTTGTGTAAACCTTTGTGCACTTTGTGGTTAAAAAAAATGCATGAAGTTTTACCACAAGGGACACAAAGAAAAAACCACAAGGGACACAAGGCTATGCTTAAAAACCCATCCAGCTTTGTGAACTTTGTGTAAATCCTTGTGAACTTTGTGGTAGAAAAAATAGCTAGAAATTTTACCACAAGGGACTCAAAGGGAAAGCACAAGGGACACAAGGCTTTGCGGATAATATCCATCCAGCTTTGTGAACTTTGTGAAACTTTTGTGCACTTTGTTGTTAAAAAAATAGCTAAAAATTTTATCAAAAGGGACACAAGGCTAAATACCCATCCAGCTTTGTGAACTTTGTGGTAGAAAAAACAGCTAGAAATTTTACCACAAGGGACACAAGGGAAAAACCACAAGGGACACAAGGCTTTGTAGAAATATCCATTTAGTTGAAGAAAAAGCTACAGGATTACAAAATCCCGTTAATCACCCTCCTAATGCCATCCTTAAAAAAAACGGTATTGAAGTTAATTAGCAAGCCCAATTTAATATTACTTAATTTCAAATAAGTGAGAATCTGAGCCAAATGAATGTCGCCAAGCGAATCAACAGATTTTACTTCAATGATTAACTTGTTTTCGACAAGAATATCAATTCTATAGCCAATATCTAATTTTACATCCTCATAAATCAATGGTAGTCCAACTTGCTTGGCAACCAAAAGATTTTGCTTTTTTAATTCATAAAATAAGCATTCTTCGTAAGCACTTTCTAATAGTCCTGGCCCTAAAATCTTATGTACTTTTAACCCAGCATCAAAAACTATCTTGGCAATTTGGTTTTCTTCCATCAAGAGTAATTAATTATCTCAAAGACTCCAAATAATCGATAATTTCACTTTTTAAATCTTTAGCCGATGTTAAAATTCTCACAAACTGGCTACCAATAATTGCCCCCGAAGTATATTTAGAAGCAGTTTGGAAAGACGTTTTATCTTTAATTCCAAATCCAATCAATCGAGGATTTTTTAGATTCATAGCATTTACTCTATTAAAATAAGCCTCCATTCCATCATTAATACCAGAAGTGGCCCCAGTAACACTAGCAGAAGAAACCATATAAATAAAGCCATCCGATATTTCATCTATTTTTCTAATTCTGTCTTCTGAAGTTTGAGGTGTAATTAAAAAAATGTTAAAAAGACCGTATTGCTCAAAAATTGCTTTGTAATTTCTATAGTATTCATCAATTGGCAAATCGGGTAATATTAAACCATCCACACCAATTTCTTGGCATTTTTTACAGAAATTTTCTATTCCGAATTGATAAACCGGATTGAAATAACCCATTAAAATAACTGGAACAGTGATTCCTTGGTTTCTCATATTTTTCAGCTGTTCAAACAGCACTTTTAGAGACATCCCATTTTCTAATGCGATTTGGTTTGATTCCTGAATAGTCTCCCCATCAGCTATTGGATCTGAATAAGGCATACCTATCTCTACAATATCCACACCGCCAGTTTGTAAGGACTCCAAAACTGTAAAAGTATCTTTCAAAGATGGGTAACCCGCTGTGAAATAAACATTTAAAATATTTTCTTTCTTATTTTGAAATAAAGCAGTAATTCTGTTCATTTTTATTCAATAAAACTTCTTTTTAAATAGATGACAAAAATAGCTATTTTAGATATCAAACAGTTCATTTGATTTTATTAGTTTCTTTGATTTTTAAAAATGAATCGATTTATCATTTCTTAAGCATTTAGTTTTGAGCTTAATAGTATTTTTTTTGAATGATTAGTTACTCCACTTTTTTTTGGCACGCTTATTGTTTTATTTTTTAAAAGTGTAACCGAATTATAAATTATTCGCTTTTCTAATAAAAACTTAAAACATGAAAAATCTCTATTTTTGCCTAACAGCTCTCTCATTTATCTTAGTGTTCAGTTCCTTCGAAAATGTTTTTTCCGGTGAAAAAAATGCAAATAATTATGCAATTTTTGGAGAAAAACATTCCACAACCTCAATTATGGATAAGAAAATGAGCAATGAAGTATATTACATCATTAGCGGACATGGAGGACCCGATCCAGGTGCAATGGCCAATATTAATGGCAAAAATATTTCAGAAGACGAATATGCTTATGATGTAAGTTTGCGATTAGCTAAAAACTTAATTTCTCATGGTGCTAAAGTGTATATGATAGTTCGAGATGAAAATGATGGGATTAGAGAGGATGATTTTCTGGAAATGGATACGGATGAAGTAGTTTTTGGGGGCGAGAAAATACCTCTCAATCAATCGGAAAGACTTAGACAAAGGACAACAATTATTAATAAATTGTATAACGAAAACAAGAGCAAAGGATATGAAACACAAAGAGTAATAGAAACTCATGTGGATTCCAGACAAACCGAACATAAAGTAGACATTTATTTCTACTTTAATCACAGAAATCCAGAGAGCGAGCAGCTTGCAAACAGCATGTACGAAGCTATAAAAGTAAAATATGACGATAAACAAAAAGGTAGAGGCTACCTAGGAAAAGTGTCATCTCGCGACTTATGGACTATTAAACAATCCGAACCGCCTGTAGTGTATATTGAATTAGGAAATATTACCAATGAATTTGATAGAAAAAGGCTGATGAAAGCCGACAACCGCCAAGCAATAGCCAACTGGTTTGCTTTAGGACTTATGAATCGCTAGGATTAATTACACAATAAATTTTACTCAAATTTGTATTTTTGGGTTTATGATACCGAAAGCTTAGGTTTTCGGTATTTTTTTTTATATTTGGTTTGTTTTAATTTTAAAAATACCATATGACAAAATTATTACTGATTGACGACCATCAGGTGTTACTTGACAGCTTAAAGTTACTTTTTAGATCCATAACAAATGTAGAGGTAGTAGGAGTGATTAACGATAGCAGGGAGGTTAAGAGATTTCTTGAAAACCATGAAGTAGATATTTTAGTGTCAGATTTACATATGCCCTATTTCAGCGGTATCGACCTTACCTTGCAGCTGAGGAAATCACATCCTAATCTTAGAATATTATTACTCACAATGGCAGAAGATGCCTTACACATTCGTGAAGCAATAAGGGCAGGTGTGCATGGATATGTGTTAAAAAAGACAGGCAAGGAAGAGCTAGAAAAAGCAATATTAAAACTGATGGAGGGCAAGAAATATTATAGTGAAGCCGTGATTGATGAAATTGCCGCCTCAGCAGAAGATGATTTAAATGATGCTCAGCCAGAGACTATTGAACATTTAACTGTTAGAGAAATTGAAATATTGAAACATATTACCTTAGAAAAATCTACCTCAGAAATTGCCGAAATTCTCTTTATCAGTATTTCTACTGTGGAAACACATCGTGCCAATTTGATGAAAAAATTGAATGTAAAAAGTGCCATTGGAATGGTAAAATATGCAATTAAACATGGTTTAATGGAATAATGATCAAACTGGAATCAAAATCTCATTTACAACTCCTTGATTTCCACCATTCGTAATTTCCCAAGCTCCATTCAAGGAATCCACTCTCGCTCGTACATTCCTCATACCTTTGCCATCGCTGTCGTTTTTGAAAACACCAATTCCGTTGTCAGAAACTACCAATTTTATTTGCTTTTCACTTTGAGAAAGCTCAATTTTTGCTTCGGTTGCTTTTGAATGTTTGATGATATTATTGACTAATTCGAGACAGATGCTGTA
>JANNWE010000413.1:0-3625 GCA_031414675.1 Cytophagaceae bacterium | reverse complement strand
TGCAGTTTTAAATCCTGTAGTTGGCACCATCGACATAGATTCTGTACCTCCAGCAATTATACAATCCGCCATTCCTGCCGAAATTTTTCCAACAGCCATGGCTATTGCTTCTACACCAGAACCACAATACCTATTTATGGTAACACCCGGCACAGATTTACCTAATGTCAACAGGGAAATGTACCTTGCCATTTGCATACCTTGCTCTGCCTCAGGCACAGAATTACCTACAATAAGGTCATCCACTCTTGAGGGGTCTAAACCTGGTACTTTGGCTAACAAAAATTTAATAACATCGGCTGCTAAATCGTCTGGTCTAGTGAATCTAAAAACTCCTTTTGGAGCTTTTCCTACTGGCGACCTATATCCATCAATTATATACGCTTCCATAATTTTATAATTCTTTATTTTTAAAACTTTTAATTTTATCTAATTCTTAGTTTCTTGGTGGTTTTCCTCCACTTAATAATCCTTGCATACGTTCCATAGTTTTGCGCTCACCACATAAGGATAAAAATGCCTCTCTCTCCAATTCTAAAAGATACTTTTCACTTACTAATTGAGGATAACTTAAGTCTCCTCCACAAATAACATACGCGAGTTTTTCTGCAATTGTTACATCATGATCGGTAATGTAATTAGCCATTCTCATAGACTTTATTCCAGCTTTAAACAATGCTATTCCTGTTTTTCCTTGCACTTTTACATCTGTTCTTCTTGTAGGCATAGTATATCCATTTTCTGCCATTTCTATGGCAGATTGCTTCGCTTCGGCTATCAATCTGCTTCTGTTCAATACAATTTGATCTCTACCAGCTTTCAAATAATTCATATCAAATGCTTCTTGAGCGGAAGTGGAGACTTTAGCTTGAGCAATGTTCATAAAAGAGGCTTGCAAAATGTTTAGTTCGGCATCCCCAGGCTGATACATGTCTGATGCTCTTAGGGCCATTTCTTTTACACCTCCGCCAGCTGGAATTAGGCCAACACCTACTTCTACTAAACCCATGTAGGTTTCAGCAGAAGTTACCACCTTATCTGCATGAAGGTTAATTTCACAGCCACCACCCAAAGCTAGCGAGTGAGCAGCAGTAATAACTGGAATGGAGGAATATCTAGCACGCATCATTGTTTCTTGAAACTGAGCGATCATTAAATCTATTTCATCGTATTCTTGTTCAACAGCATACATAAATAACATAGCTAAATTAGCACCTGCGGAGAATGCCTCGTTGCCATCATTTCCTATTACTAAACCTCTAAAGTTTTTTTCAGCTACTTCATATGATTTGCTTAGACCCTTTATAACTTCGGCTCCAAACGTATTCATTTTTGAATGAAACTCTACACCCGCAATTCCATCCCCTAAATCGAAAATAGTAGACCCTGCATTTTTCCAAATAACATTAGTTTTCCTAATATTATCTAAAATAATAAACGACTCAATTCCTGGAATCACCTTATAACTTTTGCTTGACAAATCATAATACATTTTTTTGCCATTTTCAATTTTATAAAACGACTCACATCCACTTGCAAGCATATCATATACCCATTGGGCTGGTTTTTGACCTATGCTTTCCATCATGTTTACAAATGTTTGAACGCCAACAGCATCCGCAGTTGCAAAAAGCCCCATTTGCCAACCAAAACCTGCACAAATTGCATCATCAATTCTGAATAATTCATCGGCAATTTCTGGTATTCTAAATGAAGCATATCTAAAACCATCAGCAAAGGTTTTTCTATAAAAAGCTCCAGCATTGTCGGTTCCTTTTAATAGAACTCCAAATCTACTGCCTAGGTTGTCAATACTCTTTGTGCTTTCTAAAGTAGCAAACTTGGCTTTTTGGCTAGGTTTATACTCAAAAGTCTTTAAATCCAAAGCCAGTATTACTGTTTTGCCTTTTTCGTCTTTAGATTTTTTGTAGAACCCTTGGCCAGTTTTGTCTCCCAACCAATTGTTTTCTTGCAACTTTTTCATTACCTCTGGCAATGAAAAAGCAGAAGAAGATTCATCATTAGTGAGTGTGGCAGATAAGTTATTACAAACATTTATGGTAGTATCTAAACCAACCACGTCACTGAGTCTAAATGTTCCAGATTTGGGTCTTCCCACTACAGCTCCTGTAAGTTTATCCACTTCTTCTACTGTAAGGCCAAATTCTTGGGCTGCTCTGATGGTCTGCACCATGGCGTAAATTCCCAATCGATTGGCTATAAACGCCGGTGTATCCTTGCAAAGAACTGTTTGTTTTCCAAGGAACAAGTCTCCATAATTCATTAAAAAATCTAAGATTTCGGGCTTAGTTTTTGGACCAGGAATAATTTCCAACAATCGCAAATATCTTGGAGGATTGAAAAAATGTGTACCACAAAAATTATCCTGAAAATCCTCACTTCGACCTTCCGACATCAAGTGAATTGGAATACCGGAGGTATTTGAAGTTACTAAAGTACCTGGCTTACGATATTTTTCAACCTGATCGTAAACAATCTTTTTAATTTCTAATTTTTCAACTACCACTTCAATAATCCAATCCAGATTTGCAATTTTTGACATATCATCTTCAAAATTGCCTAAACTTATTTTTTCAATCGATTTTTGACTATAAATAGGCGAAGGGCTAGCTTTACATGCGGCTGTAAATAAATCTTTTACAATCCTATTTCTTACCTGAGGCATATCTATAGTTAGTCCCTTGGCCTTTTCAGCATCGTTTGGCTCTTTTGGAACCATGTCTAATAGCAGAACATCGCAACCTATATTTGCAAAATGCAATGCTATTCGGCTTCCCATTATGCCCGCACCTAATACAGCAACTTTTTTGATGTTTTTTTTCATTTCTTATTTTAAATTATTTTTTTTTTGGGGAATCCATGCCCAATTCATTTCAGCTAAAATTACTTCAGCACCTGTTTGATCAATTACTTTAACAGGTACCATTATATCTCCCTTTTCTTCCGTTTGTATTTTTACGATTTGGTCGTTTGTGAGACTTGCAGTTGCTTGTTGAAAACCTTCACTTCTTTTAATAAATTTTATTGCTAAATTTTTCATTAAAGGTATTTTATCATCAGGTATAGAAAGCCCTACAATTATACCTGTAGCAGTTTCAGCTAATAAGGTAGAAGCGGCTGCATGAATTTGACCTATATGGTTTTGTACTTTCGATTTATTCTGCAAATTCACTACTACCCTATTGGGTTCAAGGGTCGTAAACTTAAGTCCACAAGTCCCAACCATTTTCACCGAATTTCCAATTATGTAGTCAATAAACCATTTTTTTAAAATGATAGGATAATTTTCTAAATCACCTAGTTTTTTCGAAAGTCTATTCATTATCATAAAATAAAAATAATAGTATGCAAGCATAACATTTGCAAAGCTATAATTTTCAATATTATTATGCAAGCATACTATTAAAAAAAATAAAATTTGGACAAATGGAGAATAATATGGGAATGCTTTGTTACTTTTGCATCAAAGTTGCATTAGCAAAATCAGAAATGTTAAAAAAATTAAAAGCTCATTCTCATCTTCTCTATAAAACTGGCATGTTTTTGTCATTTTTATGTTTGATACATTGCTTAGCTACACCCATATTATTAACAACTTTACCTT
>JANNWE010000412.1:0-1896 GCA_031414675.1 Cytophagaceae bacterium | reverse complement strand
TGTATCCGACATGTAATTTACTTTTTCTATGAATTCATTTTTCAAAGTTTCATCACTTTTAGTTTTTCCTCGTTGACCAAAACTCAATGTACCTTGTATTTTAAAGGCGGAGGATTCCGTTAAATTTACTATGTATCTCTTTAACGTATTGGCAATAATATTTTGGATAAATAGATGTGACTCTTCCTTTAATTTTGCATTAAAATTTTCGAATCCACCCCTCTTAGTTATTGAGTCAAATTTGAAAGTACTTGTTTGATAATAAACGCTATCTATCTTTCGAAGTAGGCCATAAAAGACAATATAAGTACAATTATCAATTTCTAAAATTTGAGATGGAACATAAGGAGTCTTTTTAAATTCAATCGCCAAAATTCTACCTAGTTTTTGATTTTCGATGTTAAATTTCAGCCGGTCAGTTTCTAACCTTTCCGTTGTTTTGTTGGTTTTTTCTTCTGCCTGTATTTCTTTTGTGTCCGTTTTAGAAGAAATCTTAACATCACCAAACATGCGTTTATTAATGAGTTCTTTTGCAGGCATTATTGGTATTTGAGCAATAGTTTTGATTGCTAAAAAAAATAGAATAAAGAGTGTGTTTATTAATTTCATATTTAATGTGATTTAAATATAAATTTAAAACTAAATAATTAGTTTTAAAAAGATTATTTAAATAAATTTCATAAAAAAGATTTAAAAAGATTAATTTTGCGGTCTTTTAGTGAAGAATTTCTCTAAATAAACTCCGAAAATTATATAAATAATGACATCGCATCAAATTCGTAAAGCTTTTTTAGACTTTTTTATTTCAAAAGGCCACCTTATAGTTCCATCTGCCCCTTTGGTTGCAAAAAATGACCCTACTTTGATGTTTAATAACTCTGGTATGGCGCAATTTAAGGATTTCTTTTTGGGTAATGGCACACCTCCAAAATCTAGAATTGCAGATACACAGAAATGCTTGCGAGTAAGCGGAAAACACAACGACTTAGAAGAGGTGGGTTTTGATACGTATCACCATACGATGTTTGAAATGTTAGGTAATTGGTCTTTTGGTGATTATTTTAAGAAAGAGGCTCTAGCATGGTCATGGGAATTGTTAACAGAAGTATATAAATTACCAAAAGATAGAATCTATGTTTCTGTTTTTGAAGGCGATGAAAAGGACAATGTGCCTTTTGATCAAGAAGCTTTTGATCTTTGGAAATCGATATTAGGAGACGATAAAAATATTATTTTAGGAAACAAGAAAGATAACTTTTGGGAAATGGGAGACATTGGACCATGTGGGCCATGCTCAGAAATACATATAGATTTAAGAGATCAAGCAGAAGTAGATTTGATTCCAGGAAAAGACTTGGTTAATAATGATCATCCACAGGTAGTTGAAATCTGGAACAATGTCTTTATGCAATTTGAACGAAAAGCAGATGGGTCGCTACTTCCATTACCTGCAAAACATGTGGATACTGGTATGGGTTTTGAACGATTGTGTATGGCAATTCAAGGCAAAAAATCAAATTATGATACCGATATTTTTCAGAATACTATTGGTGTTTTAGAAAAAATGTCTAATAAAAAATATGGTGTAAATGGCACACTAAGATCTGACAACTACGTAGATGTATCAATGAGAGTCATTTCAGATCATTTAAGAGCGGTTGCTTTTGCAATTGCCGATGGGCAATTACCATCAAATGCCAAGGCAGGTTATGTTATTCGTAGAATATTAAGAAGAGCAGTACGATATGGCTATTCCTATTTAGATTTTAGAGAACCTTTTATATGTAAATTAGTACCAGTTTTAGCTGAACAATTCAAAGATGTTTTTCCTGAATTAAACACCCAATTAGATTTTGTAAGCAGAGTAATTGAGGAAGAAGAAAAAACATTTTTAAG
>JANNWE010000411.1:0-6723 GCA_031414675.1 Cytophagaceae bacterium | reverse complement strand
TTATACATGGGTTTTCTTTTTGACTTTAAAGCTTTCTCTTCAAAAGATGGCGGAGGTATTTTGCTTAACATCCAAACAAACAAGAAAAATGCAGGCAGAAAGGCAATACCGATTGTAAATGGCATCCAGAATTCTGAAATTTCAAATTGCTTTTGAACAATTAAATAGATAGTTTTTAAAATGCCAGAAGTCATAATCATGTTTATGCTCAAGCCAATACCTAAGATTTCGGTAAATCTCCGGCCTTCTAAATAACTAAATAATACCCCCCAAACCATACCTAAGGGAAGACCATTTAAGAAAAGGAATGGAATGTTGTATGGTGCAGGAATAAGCCCAAAAAGCAAAAGAGCCAAACCTGCTGATAAAATTAGAAATAATACCAGTCGTGTTCTGTGTTGCTGTTTTAGCTCAGAAATTATTTTAATACCTATAAATTTCGAACACATGTAGCCCAACACTTGGCTAATAATATAGACGGTTTTGAGACTAATGCCCAAAAAAAAGTAACCTTCAAATTGACCGGTAAAAAACGGTTTTCGAAAAGCGTACGTACAAAAATATGCTCCAAAAGCTGCGATAAAGCACCAAACATTTAGTAAAAGAGGCTTCCTTAATAGTACAGAAGTTGTTAAATTCAAAACTTGCTTTTTTCCGCAAATACAGAAAACTATGTTTCCTTAAAGTGAAGAGAAGTTTATGAAATGATTATTATTTTATTGCGATATCCTTATATAGCTTTCTATTTGTAAAATTTGATTATTAAAACAATGGAATAATAAAAAAATATTATAAAGGTTTTATTATCAATAAATTGCAGTTAAATACTTTTCATAAATAAACTCATAAACTGTACTAAAATAGCAAATCTAACCAAAGCATAACACTGACTTAACATTGGCTTAACATTGGGGTAGTAATTTTGCATCGTGAATAAATATTACCAATATTAATTATAAGTATGAAAACGAAATTTTCCGCTCTTTTAATCTTTACTCTTCTTAGTTATTTTTCATTTTCCCAGACAGGTGTAGTAAGAGGTACAATAAAAGATGCACTAACTTCCGAGGATGTTATAGGAGCCACAGTAAAAATTGAAGGTACCCAATTAGCCGCAAGTACAGATGTCAATGGTTTCTTCTCTATTTCAAAAGTACCTGTAGGAAAAGCAAAACTTATTATCTCCTATATCTCTTACAAAATCAAGACTATCCCCGATGTTACTGTAGAAGCAGACAAAGTTACGGAAGTCAATACAACATTAGAAGAAGATAAAGTAACACTAAAAGAAGTGGTTGTAACTGCCACAAAAATAACTGGAACGGATATCTCAGTAATATCAGAGATAAAAGCTGCTCAGCAAATAGTGAGTGGAATTTCTTCCGCTCAAATAGCAAAATCATTGGATAGAAACGCCGCAGAGGTAGTAAAAAGAGTGCCGGGAGTTACAATTTTTGGTAATAGATTTATAAATATTAGAGGTTTGAATGAACGTTATAATGCAGTAATGTTAAATAATATTTTTACTCCCAGTTTAGAAACCGATGTTCGTTCATTTTCATTCGACATTATTCCAAGTAATCAAATTGACAGAATATTAGTATTTAAAAGTCCCGCCGCTGAGTTACCAGGAGAATTTTCTGGAGGTGTAGTGAAGATTTTCACAAAAAGTATTCCAGAAGAGAATTTTTTAAAAGTAGAGCTTGGTGGGTCATTTAGGAATGGTACTACGGGTCAAAGTTTTTCAGAGCCTCAGCACGGAAAAATGTATTGGACAGGTTTTAATGATGGTTATAGTAATTTGCCTAAATTCTTTCCTGCCACAAAACAAGAAATAAATTCTGCGAGTGGAGAACGTCTGAGCCAAATTGGAAGGTCACTTAAAAATTCTTGGACGCCCTTATCATCAAATGCTTTACCAGATTTGAGAGCATCTATTACTGGAGGTTTAAGGTTTCAGGTAGGAAAAATGAGAATTGGTAATTTTTCTGCTATAAATTATAGTAATACCTACAGCACTTTTAATCAACAACGTAATGACTTCGAATTTAGCCAAATACAAAAAAATGGTGAAGCCACTAAAGTTTTTAGATTTAACGATATGCAATATACTCATGCCATTCGATTAGGAGTATTACACAACTGGGCATTTAAATTTAATGATAAAAACAGCATTGAAATCAAAAATTTGTTTAACCAATCTAGCAATGGGCAATTTGTTGACAGATCAGGGTTTGACACGGGTAACAATTGGAATATTAGATCTTTTGATCAGGTTTATAGAGGTATATATTCTGGACAATTGGTTGGCAAACACCAAATCGTAAAAGATAAAACTGATTTAGACTGGGTAGCAAGTTTTAACACTTCTTACAGAGACCAGCCAGATTACAAAAGATTTAGAAATAATATTGATGGAAAAAATCCCGAACTTTTGGTACCACAAGGTTCAGCTCAAACATTTAATTTAGGTAGAACTAATATAATAATGAATGAAAATGCTTTTACTGGAGGAGCAAACTTAGTACATAAAGTGGCACTGAAAGAAAAAGATTTGGAACTGAAGGCTGGGGCTTTTTATGAGTTTAAAGATAGACAATTTGACGCTCGTAACTTAGGGTACGTTCAAGCAAACAGTTCGATATTTAATATAGGTTTACTACCTATAGAGAAAATATTTTCACCAGAAAATATAAATAGCACTACAGGTGTAAAAATCGATGAGCAAACGAATCCAAATGACTCCTACACAGCTAGTAATAAACTTTTTGCGTATTATTTGTCAGCAAACTATTCATTGACTAAAAAGCTAAATGCAATTGTGGGCGTAAGAATAGAAAATAACACTCAGCAATTAGACAGCCGCGACTTGGTTAATCAGCCTTTACAGTATTTCAACCAAAAGAATACTGTTTTGCCTTCAGCAAATTTTTCTTACAATTTTACTGAAAAATCGCTTTTGAGATTAGCCTACGGAAAAACCCTTAACCGTCCTGAGTTTAGAGAAATTGCCCCATTTTCGTTTTATGATTTTGTGAATAATAGAAACATCCAAGGAAATCCAAACATTAAGAATGCTGAAGTTGACAATTTTGATTTAAGATATGAATTCTATCCTACGCCTTCGGAGGTTTTAAGTATAGCAGGTTTTTATAAAAGGTTTGTAAATCCAATTGAGGTTATTTTTGCTAATGGTGCAAATCCAAACTTAAGTTTTGACAATGCTCAATCTGCTTTAAGTGCAGGTGTAGAAATTGAAGCTAAAAAATCATTTGAAAATATTGCAGCTTCTCCTTTCATTAAAAAAATGAGTGTTTTTGCAAATGCTTCATTTATTTACAGTAGAGTAAAATTGAGTCCTACCATAGCAGCTAACCAGTCTGATAATCGTCCTCTTCAAGGTCAATCACCCTATGTAATCAATGGTGGATTAGGATATAATGACATTAAAAAAGACTTACAAGTTAATATACTCTATAATATCATAGGTAAGCGAATCTATGCAGTAGGTAATAATTATGGATTTCAATATCCAGACTGGTATGAAATGCCAAGAAACGTAGTAGATGTAACTTTTTCCAAAGGAATTGGAAAAAAATTATTACTCAAAGGCGGAATCACAGATTTGTTAAATGCTAATACAATTGTATTGCAGGATGGAAATCAGGATCAAATATTTGATTTAAAGAAAGATCAAGTTATTCAATCTTTCAGACCAGGTACTGTTTATTCGTTAAGTGTTGTGTATTCATTCGATAGAAATAAATAAAATTTGATTATTAAACTTATTATTAAAAAAAATGAAATCAATTCGTTTTAAATTCCAAAAATCTTTAGTGCTTTTGTTATCAGGCGCACTGTTTTTCTCGGCTTGTAAAGAGGAAGAGGTAGTGCCTGTTCCGACTGTAACAGCTGGTGCAGCCTTGTCAGGCGTTCCTGGCAGCAAGGTTTCAATATCGGCAACAATTAATGCTCCTGGAGGTTTAAAAACGGTAACAGTTTTAAAAAATGGTGCTGCTTATGATTCAAAAACTTTTACTGGCGAAACTTCTGCAACCTATACATCAGATTATACCATTGAAAATCTTGCAGCTGGGGCAATAGTAAATTTTACTATTTTGGCTGTTGATAATGCAGGACAGTCCTCCATTCTATCTACAATTCCAGTTACTGTTACAGCAATTCCTCCTAAAGCCATTGTGGTAGTAAAAGGAAATTTGACGGGTAATATTACATGGACTTCTGATAAAATATATAAATTGGAAGGATTTGTAAGAGTAGGAAGCGAAGCGGTTTTTGGTACAGTAGCCAGCTCAGGAGTTTTGACCATTCAGCCAGGAACTTTGATTATCGGAGATAGAGCATCCAAAGGAACTTTGGTTGTTCAAAGAGGAAGTCAGATCATTGCTAATGGAACTGCAACTAACCCAATTGTATTTACATCAGAGAGAAATCTAGGAGAAAGAGAAGCTGGCGACTGGGGTGGCTTGGTTATATGCGGAAGAGCAGTAAATAATTTACCAAATAATGCTCAGAATCGTGAACTTGAAGGAGGATATGGAGCTTTTCACGGTGGAACAGACGATGCAGATAATTCTGGATCTCTAAGATATGTAAGAATTGAATTTGCGGGAGTTCCTATTAACCCAAATCAAGAAGTTAATTCATTAACCCTTGGTTCGGTAGGTAGTGCAACTCAAATTAATTATATTCAGACGTCATTTGGTCTAGATGACTCTTATGAGTGGTTTGGTGGAACTGTTAACGCAAAGTATCTTGTAGCTTATAGAGGATTAGACGATGATTTTGATTGTGACAATGGATTTAGCGGAAATGTTCAATATGCTATTGGTATAAGAGGTGCTACTCAAGCTGACCAATCAGGATCCAACGGATTTGAAGTTGATAACGATGCGGCGGGTTCTGCATTGACTCCTTTTACATCTGCAACATTTGCCAATGTTTCTTTAATCGGACCAAAGGGAAGAGCAGAAACTTCAATTAGCTTACAATTTCAAAATGGTATGCAATTAAGAAGAAACAGTAAATTAAAGATACATAACTCTTTTGTAACTGGTTATCCTAATGGAGTATACATAGACAGCCAAAGAGGAGATGCTAAAGGCAATGCTCAAAGAGGAGAAATTAGTTTAACAAACATTGTGCTTGCAGGTGTTGAAGGTTGGGGAACCAATGGTTGGGGTCAAGGATTTGCTACTTTCCCAAGAGGATTTGCGTTTAGCGACATTGAACAAAATACGGCTTTAACTCCATTCACTATTGGTACAGCAAGACCAACAGATTGGTTTTTAGCGCAAACAGGAAATAAAATTTTAGCCAACACATCCAAAACAGGTATTAGTAGTACATTATGGGGCTCTGGTGCACCAGTCTTTACTATTACTCCAGGACAAACAGAATCGTTGATTGGCTCTAGTTTGCCTGCAACATTACCTGCATTTTTTGATAAAACAGATTATGTTGGAGCTTTCAAAGATGTTGATTGGACAAAAGGATGGGCTGAATTTAACCCACAATCAGTAATTTATATCAAGTAATTAATCTTTTTGGACTCTCAATTGTAAACTATTGAGAGTCCTTTTTTTAAATGAAGTATTTAACACTGTTTTTTATTTTTTTTATTTCTTGTAAATCATCAACAGATTTAGAAAGCTATTTCAATAAGCAACAGTCGGATAGTTTACTTATAAATATTATAACTTATACTTATCAGAAGGCTCCATATTCCACCAACGAAACCAAATTTAAGCCAGAATTTAGAAAGTTTTATGAATCTCGGCTTAAGAACTTCAAAATAGAAAGGATGAAGCAGTTAGAAGATGGAAGCTACATTTTTTTTATGATTAGGCCTGTAGGTAGTAGTTCTCAATTTAAAAGAGGTGTAATCGGAAAATTTACCTTAAAAGATGACTCTTTGCTTCCTTTGGATTATGAAGAAATAGTAAATACGCCACATTTAAAGGAGGAGCTTGTGAAGGAAAGAGGTGAGTTCCTTTTCAATGAATACGCAAAAGCCCAAAACTTGGATAAATATTTAGGAATGAGGCACTATGTAGAATGGCCAGATTCGAGTTTGGTATATGACAAAAAATTAAAGGAATGGGTAAATCCTAAATACCTATCCAAATGATTATAAAGACTTTGGATTTAAGTTTCAAACTTAATTCATATTGGTAAAAATCGCAAAAAAACCCAGCTCTGCAGGGTTTTTTTGTTTTACAGCATGCGATTAGTATAAATTTATTGCTTTATTTTATCTTTAAAAATCTTCATGAATTTTTCTACTTTTGGTTTCACTACCATGTTGCAATACGGATTATGTCCGTTTTGGTTAAAGTAGTTCTGATGGTAGTCTTCCGCTACATAAAAATCGGTGATAGGCTCTAATAAAGTTACAATTTTGTTAGAATATGCTCCAGAAGCATCTAATTCCTTTATAATTTTATCAGCAATTTCTTTTTGCTCTGTAGAATGATAGAATATAGAGGAACGATATTGTGTTCCTTCATCAGCCCCTTGTCTGTTTAAAGTGGTAGGGTCATGGGTTTTGAAGAATACTTCTAGCAGCTGCTTAAATGTAATTTTATTTGAATCATAAACTATTTGAATAACCTCCGCATGGCCAGTATCACCTTCACACACTTGTTTGTATGTTGGATTCTTGATTTTTCCTCCTGCATACCCCGATTTCACTTCTAATAC
>JANNWE010000410.1:0-1652 GCA_031414675.1 Cytophagaceae bacterium | reverse complement strand
ACTTTTATATTTCCTGAGCCGCGCATAGATAAATTTCCATCTTGGTCAACTTCTACAACAGGCACTTGTTTCAACGCATCTACCGCAGAACCACCAATTGACATGGTATTTTTATCCATGTTGAATACTTTCTTTTCAGCATTCATTTGCATAAAATTTTTCTCAGCAGTTACTTGTACTTCTTGTAGTACTTTAGAGTCTTCTTCAACCTTTAGTGTGCCCAAATTCACATCCATTTTATCAGGTGGAATTACCATTACAGATTTTTGTACATAATCTTTATAGCCAACGTACGATACCGTTAGTTCATATGAACCAAGTGGAATCTTAGTGATTTCAAAAAAACCTTTTTCATCTACTAAAGAACCTAAGATAACAGATGAGTCTTTAAGATTTCTTATGGTTACAGATGAATATCCTAAAGCTATAGATTTTGAGGCATCTACTACTTTTCCACTTATTCTTCCAATAGCTGGTGGTGGACCACTAAAACCTTGTGGTGGTTGTGCAACTAAGGTGAAAGTAATAAGTAGTAAGAAATATGTAAAAAGGTGTTTCATGATTTGATATATTAAATAAAAATGGTATTTTGATAATAATAATTCAGCTTTGCGTTCTTTGCGTCTTTGCGTGAAAATTATTCATGATAATTAGTATAATTCGTGGCGAAAATATTACAGTTTTGTAAAAGAGATAAGCAACAAAATCCAACCGATTATAAAACACAAACCACCTAAAGGTGTAATTGGTCCTAAAATTGGTGTTAAAGCATCTGTACCCATTAAGCTTCGTGTTGCCAGTAAATATAATGAACCTGAGAAAAACAAAATTCCAACACTAAAGAAACAACCTGCAAGTGTTAATGTTTTAGGTTGAATTTTATCTGCCAAAAAAACAACTGCAAATAAGGCAGCTACATGATAAAACTGATATTGAACGCCTTTATTAAAAATATCTAATTGATATGCATCTAATTTTTCTTTTAGTGCGTGTGCGCCAAAAGCACCTAAAATAACAGCCAATGCGCCGTAAACTGTTGCTATAATTCCAAAAGTCTTATTCATAAATATATTTGTGTAAAAATAACTAATAAACATAGAAATTTAAAAGTAGTTTATTTGTAATTATAATATTCAGTTGACATATGATTGAAAATAAAATACAAAAGAATATATTTAAAATCTATTGTTCATTTATATCTGCCAATCAATTTCCTTTTCGCCTTTTGCTTTCAGAATATGGTTTGTTTTAGAAAAATGCTTGCAGCCGAAAAAACCATTGTAGGCAGAAAACGGTGATGGATGCGCTGCTTTTAAAATTATATGTTTGGTTTCATCTATTAAAACAGCTTTTTGCTGCGCAAAATTTCCCCAAAGTAAAAAAATCAAACCTTCTCTTTCTTTAGATAATTTTTGAATGACGGCATTGGTAAATTCTTCCCATCCTTTTTTCTGGTGCGAAGCTGGTTGATTGGCTTCCACAGTCAACATCGCATTCAGCAAAAAAACACCTTGTTCAGTCCATTTTTGCAAACAACCATGGTTAGGAATCGTAAAAACTACATCATCTTTCAATTCTTTGTAAATATTTACCAAACTTGGTGGTGGTTTCACACCATGTTGCACTGAAAAACACAAACCATGCGCTTGTCC
>JANNWE010000409.1:0-6981 GCA_031414675.1 Cytophagaceae bacterium | reverse complement strand
GTAAACAGAAGGATTTTGTATTAGAGGATGAATCGTTGTATAAAACTCCTTGTGAACTTAGACAAACAAGCTTTTACTTATGAGTAGGTACACAAAAAAACCACTTTAATTTAAAGTGGCTTTTATTATTCCCCCTAACCTATACCTAAACTATATTTAAATTTTCAAAATTGATTTTGAGATTTTAAGTATTAAAACTTAGAAGTTTCCAGTAATTCATACCTATTTCTCTGTCTATTACCCTATCAAAACTCACCCATTCCCTTCTTATTGCGGTGTTTTTTTAGTCCAATTTTTTGATGCTCAAAATCAACAAGAATACGCGCTAACTATTATTAAAAGAAGCAATAAGTACCGTTTTTTTTCAAAGCTATGAACTCTTAATACAACTATAAAATCTTGAATCCTAACGTAACTTGTGTCCAAGCGTTTTTATAGCGTGGATTGGTTGATGTGCCGTCACCATTGTTGTTTTGAATATCCCAACCGGCTCTGGCTCCTATTACTAATTTATTGAGATTAAGGTCAAAACCTCCTGTGAATCCGAAAATATTCTTGCGTATGTTGTCATTCTTAAATGTGTTTTCCTGTTCGATTGTAGCCAATGAGTTTTCAAAAACATCTTTTTGTTTTGTTAAATAAGAGTATTGAGGACCTGCCAAAATTGTCAAAAAACCAGCTGGCTTCAATGAAAAAAGTAATGGAATATCTAAATAGTCGGTTGTTCTAGTCAATGTATACGCATTTCCCAGCACGTTACCCGTCTCTTTATATCCTTTCTGAGCATATAGAATCTCAGGATGAACACCCAGAAACTTTCCTAAGGGGACGTCTAGAAAAATGCCTCCCGCTAGTCCTGTTTTGGTATCGGCACTGAACTCCTCGCCGACTGAATCATAACGGTTAGAGAAATTAACTCCAGCTTTTACACCGAAATTCACTTTTTCTCTATCGTCTGACATTTTGTTTTGTGCAAAAGTTGTGAAATTTAGTAGTGTTATCGTAAATAGAAACAAATGCTTAGTTTTCATGTTATTTATGTTTTACTTGTTTTTAGATTATTTGACATTTTTAACTGTCAAATCTTTAAAGGCTTTTCCGAGCTCATCCATGTCGTGGGCAAATTCTATTTTAAATTTGTCCCAACCTTCTTTTGTATCCGCCTTATAACTGTCCATCCTCATTTTTAAATCAGAATTTTTAGCTTCTAAATCCGCTATTTTTTTTAGATATTCTGCTCGTTCTGCTTTCTTTTTAGTATTTATTCTTGCATTAAATTCGTCAATACTAGCTTGGTTTACTGAGATTTTCTCGGCAGTTTCCATCTTATATTTTGTAATTTCATCCAAATATGCTTCTTTTGCATCATCCAAATCTTCATTTGCCTCTACCACATCTTGTGAGGCGTCTTCCAGTTTTTCGGCTTTGTTCATACAATTTGTAGTTCCCAAAAGGAGTGCGAATGCAGCGATTGATAAATAAGTAAATTTCATTATTTTGTTTTGTTTAATTTTTTATTCCAAAAAGTAAAACTGTTGTAATTTTTCTCTTTTTAGTACTTGACAAAGGTCGTATTTCTTGAATTTGATAGTGTTATAAAATTTTGATATAAGTTTTCAAAATTCACATATTTTTGCAATTCATTATTTTATAGCTTTTTGCAAATAATAATTAAAAAAAATCCGCATTTATTGTCTGCTTTTTGAAGCAATTGCTTACATGACCATATCTATTTCGCTCATTTTGTTTTTGCCTGTCAAAAACTCTTTTTCATCAAACCCTATTTTATTTGTCACAACTTCTCCTATAGCCTGAATTCTCTCCGAATGATTTGATACGAATTTGGCTATTGCAAACTGAAGCATTGTGCCAAACAGTTTCTTAAAAGGGTTATTTGTAGTTCCGAACATTAATTTTTTAGAGATATAGCCCATTGAAATACCAATTATATCACTCAAAATAGAATTGCCTATGCTTTCCGCACGATCATTATCATTATCGAATACATTTTTTACGATATTCAGGGGGTTCAGTTGGCTAACCATTTGATGAATGTCTTCTTTAAAAAGCAGCATATCTTCTTTTTGCTGATTTTCTAAAGTCAGAATTCTTAACTCCAAATTTTCTTTGAGGCTTTTCATACGGTCTCTTTTTGTAAAATTTTTGCCAAAAATACATTGCTTATTTGCATCTGTATAGATTTGTAAATTACTCCATGAATAAAAATGGCAATGAGGGCATAAAATAAACCTACCACCAAAAATCCATAATAGGACTTACCTAACAAATCACCTAACCATAGCGATATGCCTATATTAATAAACATTAGAATCAGACCAATAATCGCAACCGAGATTGTTTTCATGATTAAAAAAGTAGCTAAATCTATCGATTTATTATACATTTTTAATTTCAATATTTCAGTTTGGTTAATTGTTAAGTCTTCTATTTTCTTAAAAATTGTTTCAACTGTACCATGATGAGAATCCATTTTAAATTGAATTTATTAATACGCCTGACATATTATCAATAGGCCAAGCGTATTAGAATGATTATGAAACGTTTGTGTTTTTATGATCTTCCATTTTGCCTTTACCGTTGGCCATAATCTGATCTACATCTAGCATGGCTTTGTTATATTTGCTTTTGCTTTTTTCTACTATTGCATCTACTTCTTTCATGGCATTGTTGTATTTATCTGATAAAGACCCCGCCAATTCCTCATATTTTTCCTTTAATCCATTAGCATAATCTTCACTTTTGTCTAGTATTTGCCTTCTGGTTCTAGAACCTTTGTCGGGTGCAAACAATATACCTGCCATAGCTCCTGCGGCTGCACCAGCCAATATACCTAATAATACTTTTCCTGATTTCATTATTTTAATTTTTAAAATGTTATAAATACTTATTTAATAATTTTATTTCCTTGAATTATACGTAATAGAACAGAAATGACTGCAATAATTAGTAAGACATGGATAATACTTCCTGCACTATATGCAAAGAAACCAATGGCCCAAAAAATGATAAGTATTACAGCGATTAGATACAGTAAATTAGACATAACTATGATTGTTAAAGTTGAAAATAATTTAAGAATTAATTTATACAAAGGTGGTATGAAATAGTAACTTGAGCCTTATATAATTTTGTTGAAAAATTATAAGATTCACACTTTTAGGATGTTGCCTATGCCAATTACAGAAAGTATACGCTTTTAGGATAGGAAAAATCAGTTCATTGGGTATGCCATGGTGGTTTCTGCATTAAAACAGTTTTCCTATTTTTAAAATATATTTTTCTCTATATTACCATATACTAAGTGTCAGGTATTAGTTTTAATTAGACCACTTTATTTTTGTTTTTCCTCTTCTATCTTTTGATCTTCATCTGCTTTTTTCTTAAAGTAGCCTTTAAAAAATATACTGTTTTTTGCAGCTTCTATAGTTTCGTTTAGTCCTTTTGAACCCATTTTTAGGTTCATCATGGTAGAATCGAGGGTTCTTCCAAATTTTTCGTCTTGAAGTAGTTTTGATAAGGCTCCTTTCCCATTGTTTAGGTTTAAGGAAAACTTGGAAAATTCGTCAGAGCTATTTTGTAGATTTGTGAGTGTTGTTTTAATATTTCTTGAAAACTCTTCATCCGAAATCATTTTAGATAAGGCTCCATTCCCATTGTTGACCTTATAGCTAAACTGAGCAAGATTATCGGAAATTAGTCCAATATTATCTAAACTTTTTTTCATACCAATCATCAAATCTTCGATTTCAATGGCTCGTTCAGAAACTAGCAGGTCATTTTCTTTCACAGATTTGAAAGCAGAAGTGCCAGGCGAAACAACCAGTACTTTTTCGCCCATAAGCCCGTCTGAGCTAATACTCACTTTGGCGTCTGTTTTAATAAATTTCTGAGCTTTTTTTTCAATTAATAATTCAACTAAAACTGAAGTATCCGAAATCATGTGAATGCCATCTATCGTGCCAATGTTAATGCCAGAAAATCTCACATTGTTCCCCTCTTTTAAGCCGCTAACAGACCTGAAGTGGGATTTTAGGTGTACAGTAGAACCAAATAGGTTTTTCTGTTTCCCCACAAAGTAAATTGTCGTGGCAAAAAGAATTACACCCAAGGTAACAAACATGCCTAGCTTCCATTTAAATCCTGATTCTTTTTTCATTTAGTTTTATATTTTAAAGAAATACCTTAAAAGTATCGTGATACTGAAACATAATTTTTTATATAAAAAATGATTTTACCCATTCATCGCCGCTTTGTTCTAATGACTCATAGTTGCCTTCTGCATAGATAATTCCGTCTTTCAAAATTACTATTCTGTCACTTGTGAATTTGGCACATGCCATGTCGTGAGTTATTATGATTGACGTCGTTTTATATTTTTTTTGAATATGTAGTATCAATTCGCTAATCTCCCTAGCGGTGATAGTATCAAGTCCTGTGGTGGGTTCATCATACAGTAAAATTTCGGGCTTTAATATCAAGGTGCGTGCTAAACCCACTCTTTTGCGCATACCACCCGATAATTCTGAAGGCATTTTGTCAATAGCCTCTAATAAGCCTACGCTTGATAGCGTTTCTTTTATGGCCCTTTCGATATCTTCCTCTGACAACTCATGATGGTGTCTAAGCAACGGAAACGCTAGATTTTCTTTCACTGTCATGGAGTCATACAATGCCCCGTTTTGGAACAAAAAGCCTATTCTAAGTCTAATTTTATTAAGTTCCCCTTCCTCCAATTTCAGGACCTCAGTTCCAAAAACGTTTATTTTTCCTTTGTCGGCTTTGACGAGTCCTACTATACATTTTATGGCAATAGATTTTCCTGAGCCCGATTTGCCTAATACTACCAAATTCTCACCCTTCATTACTTGCAAATTCACGCCCTTCAAAACATCTTTGTTTTTTCCAAATGATTTATAAAGGCCTTTTATTTCTATTATTGGGGCTAGTTTTTCCACTTAATTTTTCATGTTTTTGTAAGATCGGTATATTTCAATAGCATTATTTTTCTAAAAAAAAAGATCAGTAATTTGGACAGCCAGAAGATCTAAAATAAAAATGGCCAAAGATGCATAAACAACCGCCGCATTGGCCGCTTTACCCACACTTTCAGTTCCATTAGAAGCCGTAAATCCCTTGTAGCATCCTACAGTGCCTATAGAAAAACCAAAGAAAAAGGATTTAATAGTAGCCGGAAAAATATCTATGAAACTCAGATTTTCAAAAATTAAAGAATTGTATCTTATAATATTTAGGTCGCTGTGGATATTATACCCCACAAAGCCTCCAAAGATGCCAATTCCGTCTGCAAATATTACTAATATTGGTATCATAAGCGTGGCTGCAAGTATTCTTGTTACCACTAGATATTTGTACGGATTTATTGCCGAAACCTCCATGGCGTCTATTTGCTCTGTTACTTTCATAGATCCTAATTCTGCACCAATGCCAGAAGCAACTTTTCCGGCACAAATAAGGGCAGTTATTACGGGAGCTATTTCTCTAATAAGCGAAAGAGCCACCATACCTGGAAGCCACGACTCCGCTCCAAAATCGGCGAGCGTAGGGCGAGATTGAAGTGTAAGAACTAAACCCATTATAAAGCCCGTAATTGCCACTAATGGCAATGATTTGAAACCTATTACATAACATTGCCTAATAAATTCTCGAGTTTCAAAGGGAGGTCTTATTAACTCTACAAAAAATCTAGAAGCAAATACTACAAAACAACCTACATCGTGAAAGAAACTTTTTAGTTCTATTATCATTATTTCTGTTTATAAATTATTTAATAGATTAAGAATCTGCGATTACAAATCTGAAATTGTAATCTATTAACTAATGGTTTTTTAGGCAAATGAACCACTCTCTTGGAGTCCTAAATTAACTTAATTGGCAGAAACGATTTATTATTAAATTGTAATGCCATTAACAAGTTATCAAAATTCAGATCGAACTACCAACTAGTAACATATTATAATTTATCCTCTTCTTTTTCTATTTTTTCTGCCAACTCGGTATATTCTTTTTGTAGTTCATGTATTTCTGTTTCCGTTTTAGATTCTACATTTATCACTGCGTTGTTGGCGGTTTCGTTGGAAGCTACCAATTCGTTTACCTTTAAATGCAATGCTCCTGAAAACTTACTAAATTCTTTTTGAATTACAAACAGGCTTAAAAATGCTATCCCATGAATTAAATCTCTGATAAGTTCATTGGTTTCTATGGTTTCGAAATTTCTATTTGAAAACCAAAAAATTATGGTAACTAAAGCTACTGTAAATGTGATAGAACTCCCTAAAATAGTAGTAATTATGCATGTAATCTTTTCAAAAAATTTTTCAAGTTTTCTATATATTTTACTCATTTTATTTTATTAGTTATCAAAGGTCTTATTATGATTTTTGATGTAGTCTTCTACCATTATTTTAAGCGATTGATAGTACTCACTTAGCGTTTCTCTATTGATTTTAGGAGAAGGCACATTAGGAATAGTTACTGGCATTTCTGCTAAATTCACCGATAACTCCGGGTATTTGGTGCCAATTTCTATTGATATTTTGAGAATATCTGCATTCAGTTCTTTTTCAGTTTTCAGGTTTTTCATTTTTGAATTTCTGTCTATATGGCTAAGCTTCATGCTGCCTTAGAATAGTACTATTGTCGTTAAAATCTCCAATAAAAAGTATCGATTTCTTACAGATATTTGTATCATAATATTAAGAGGAGAAAAGCGAATTAAGCCCTTGTTTAATTCTAATCGTTTATTGCTTTTGAAAGTTCTACCTCCATTTTTAAATTCTTGGATCCTATATTGATAACTTCTATTTCGCAAGAAATACTTATTTCGTCACCCACCAATATGCCTCCTGTTTCTATGTTTTTATTCCACACTAAACCCCAGTCCGACCTTTTTATTTTTCCTGTAATTGTAAAACCTGCCCTTTCATTTCCTTCTGGGTC
>JANNWE010000408.1:0-3133 GCA_031414675.1 Cytophagaceae bacterium | reverse complement strand
GCTGGACAAAAAGTTAATGCTTTAGGAACTCCTTCGGTTGCAATGCCAATTACAACTTTTTGCAGTGTTTTGCTTATTCTTTCCGGTAAAGAAATTTGTGGAGTATTATCTGATATTGCCACCTTCTTTTTTGTTATGAGTTATACAGCAGGATTTGCATCTCTAATAAAACTTCGAAAATCTGAACCAAATTTGGCAAGACCTTTTAAGGTCCCTGGTTTTCCTTTTGTACCTTATTTATTGTTGGTTTGTTCTATTTTATTTTTAATTGGTGCAGTTTTTCAAGATTTGAAAAGCAGTCAATTTGCTTTGGTTTTTTTAATAATCAGCTATCCATTGTTTTATTTGCAACAAAAATATTTTGGAAATAACCGGAGTAATAACTGATTTTTTTTAGCTTCTAAGATATTTTAAGGTTAATTTTACCAACTTATTTTAAATTCAAATTTAAAACAAATGCCTTTAAAAGCTTATATTGATGCTATTAATCTAGAAATAAATGCCACAAAATACGGAAATGAACCTGCAGAGCTTTATGACCCTTTAGATTATATTATGGCACTTGGTGGAAAAAGGCTTAGGCCTTGTATGACATTGATGGCCGCTAATCTTTGGTTATATAATTGGCAAAAGGCAATTAAACCCGCACTGGCAGTGGAGGTTTTCCACAATTTTACATTAATGCATGACGACATTATGGATCAAGCTCCATTGAGACGGGGGAATCCTACAGTTCATGAAAAATGGGATACTAATACAGCTATACTTTCCGGTGATGTAATGTTAGTTGCTGCATATGAGTTGCTTACCTCTGTGGAAGATAGGCATTTTAAGAATGTGGTTAAAAGATTTAATAAAACTGCTGCTGAGGTTTGTGAAGGACAGCAGTTAGACATGGTTTTTTCAAAAAAAGCAAAAGTAACTAAGGAAGAATATATAAATATGATTCGCTTAAAGACTTCTGTTTTATTAGGATTTGCTTTAGAGCTTGGGGCAATCGTGGCAGATGCAGACGAAGAATCCACTCATTTGCTAAACAAAATTGGGGTTAATTTAGGTATTGGGTTTCAGTTAAAAGACGATTTGTTGGATGTTTACGGTGATCCAGAGAAGTTTGGTAAGCAAATAGGAGGTGATATTATTGAAAACAAGAAAACGTGGCTAATGATTGACGCTTTAGAAAAAGTGCAAGGCACAGATGATGAAAAAGGTCTAGCAAAAATTTTAGTTAACAAAAAAATTAAACCAGAAGAAAAGATTATATTCGTAATGGAAATTTTTGAGCGTTATGAAGTAAAAGCAGCGGTTGAGAAAACCATAGAAGCCTATTTTTCAGAGGCCTTCAATGCTTTAAAACTTTTGAAAGTTCAAGAAGATAAGAAATTAATCATCAAAAAATTTGTAGAAGAATTATTGAATCGCGAAAACTAAAATAAATATGTCATTAACTGTAATTTTGATTGCTGGAATTGTAATCATTAGTCTTATTGGTTTTAGAGATGATAATTTTACCTATAAATTAATCCATAACCCCTACATTGTAAAAAGAAAAAATGAGTATTACAGGCTTTTAAGTTCTGGTTTTATTCATGGCGATTATATGCATCTATTTTTAAATATGTATGCCTTGTATTTGTTTGGAGGTGCAGTAGAAAGCTATTTTCAATATTTCTTCGGGTCTTCTGCTAATATTTATTTTTTAGGCTTATTCTTGTTAGGAATTATTGTAGCAAATATTCCAGACTTTTTAAGTAAAAAAGACATGCCTAATTATTATTCTTTAGGTGCCTCTGGAGGTGTTTCTTCCATTGTCTTTGCTAGTATTATTTTGTCTCCCCTCACGAAACTAATGATGTTTCCCATTCCTATACCAATGCCAGCCTATATTTTCGCTTTAATTTATGTGGTGTACTCCGTAATTATGGATAGACGAAATAAAGACAATGTAAATCACATGGCTCACCTTTGGGGTGGATTATGGGGTGTTGTTTTTATGATTTTAGTATATCCCATGTCAATTACAGGTTTTTATGAACAAATTATGAGCTCGTTTTAATATGTTTTCTATATTGTTTCAACCTTATTCAGTTCGTGAGCGAACAATTCTTAAGTCGTTGATTCATTCAATAGGGGAAGGTGTTTTTATCTATTTGTTCTTAATTGTTTTTCAGCCATTTGGGGTTTCCACTTGGCATGATCCTCAAAAATACATTATCCTTATTGGATTTGCTGGAGTTACGGCTTTTTGTTCATTTGTAAATAGGCACTATATACCTATTTTATTCGCTAACTTTTACAAAGAAGAAAACTGGGTGGTTTGGAAAGAAATTGTCAGTATTTTAATTTTAATTTTTTTTATTACAATAGGAAATACATTGTTTGGAAGTTTGTTTTTCAATTGGAAATTAAATTTTTCTTTTTTCCTCAATTCACTTTTTTACGTATTTATAATAGCAATTTTTCCTACCACTTTTTGGGTATTATCTGATTACATATTAAAATTAAAAAAATACAGTCAGCAAATTGATGTCAAACAAAATAATTTGGCTGCTCCTTCAAAAGAAATAATTTTCACGGCTGAAAATGAAAAAGATTTCGTTAAAATTGCATCTGACGACCTCTTATATATTGAATCTGCAGATAATTATAGCAATATCTTTATTATGAAACAAAATGAACTTAGCAAAATACTCATAAGGAGTAGTTTAAATAGACTCATAGGCCAAGTTTCAGAAGCACATATTGTAAGAACTCACAGGTCGTTTATAGTGAATTTGAAACATGTGAGAAAAGTTTCTGGTAATGCTCAAGGATATAAATTGCATTTATATTTTAATGATATTCTAATTCCTGTGGCAAGAGGATATTCAATTATCATAGATCAACTTAAAAATTAATCTACATTTTTAATATACTAATTTATACTAATTGTTATCATTAATGATTTAGATTTTGTTTGTCAATTATCCCAAGTACCTTCCAATCATCCCTTTTGTTTTACATTTATCCCTAAATTTTGATGATTAACCCTTTTGTTTTTTACAAATTATTTTAAGTACTAGTTTTGAAAAATAATTTTAAAAACAAACATTATGGAAGCTTCAATCTTCAAAATTGCTTTATTTATTCATGT
>JANNWE010000407.1:0-1797 GCA_031414675.1 Cytophagaceae bacterium | reverse complement strand
GAATTAGATGTAATACGCTGGGGATTAGGTGTCGATTACCCAACTAAAGTAGTATCAGGTGGTGGACGATTTCATTTTCAAGACGACTGGGAAACACCTGATACACAAACTATTACCTATAATTTTGCCAATAATACCGGTGGCACTTGGGAAGGAAGAAGTTGCAATGGGCTAAACTCCGAAGGGAGCGGTAGGGGTGTTATTTTTTATGGAGAAAAAGGAAGTATAGTTTATTTAGGTGCCAACGAATATCAAATTTTTGATTTAAACAACAAATTGATTTTTCAAGCCAAAGACGACACCCCTTTTGACTCAAGCAACAAAGTAAGTCCAACTGCTTTACTAGATTCTTTTCATCTAGATAATTTTTGTAATGCTATTCGTGGCAAAGAAAAAATAAATGCACCTATTCTTGAAGGGCATAAATCAACACTTTTGCCTCAGCTAGGAAATATCGCTTTCAGAGTAGGAAGAACATTAAACTGCGACCCTAGCAATGGCCATATTCTAAATGACAAAGAAGCCATGAAATTATGGTCGAGAGATTACGAAAAAGGGTGGGAAATTAAGGTCTAAATAATTAAACTAATGAGAAATAATATAATATCTTTAATTGCAATTGTAGTAATTAGCTCAAATCTGTTTGCCCAAAAACCTTTTGGCAAAACGCTAAAAGAACCACCAGGCATAGTTTCGTATACTTTTCGTGATGAATTTGCTAAAAATGTGCCTAAAACTTTAGATAACATCAAAGAGATGGGTTTTCGTAATATAGAATTTTCAAATTTATTTGGAAAAACAGCGATGGAGTTGCGCTCTCTTTTGGATGCCCGTGGAATGATTTGCACGAGTTACGGAGTTAGCTATGATGCTCTTCTTACCAAGTCCGAATCAGTTATTCAAGAAGCAAAAACTTTGGGTGCTGAATTTGTGCGTGTGGCTTGGATTCCTCATACAAGTCCAATGGATTTAGCACTAGCAAAAAAAACGGTGGAAGATTTTAATACTTTTGGAAAAAAACTAAAAGAAAACGGACTTATTTTTTGCTATCATAACCATGGTTTTGAGTTTCTTCCTTATGGTAACGGTACATATTTTGACTATATAGTTGAAAACACCAACCCTGTTTATGTTTCCTTCGAAATGGATATTTTGTGGGTTTTTCATCCAGGGCAAGACCCGACTAAACTGTTAAAAAAGTATCCAGAAAGATTCAGATTGATGCATGTAAAAGATTTGAAAAAAGGAGTGCCTCATGATTTCACAGGACAAACGCCAACGGAAAACGATATTACACTTGGGATGGGACAGCTAGATTTACCTAAAATTTTAAAGGCGGCAAAAAAAACAAGTATCAAATACTACTACATCGAAGACGAAAATCCTAAAGCTTCAGAACAAGTGCCCCTGAGTCTTTCCTATTTGAAAGGGATTTGATACAATAAAACCATTATTTGATAAATTTATAATTGCTTTAGGTTAAGTAAATCTTTTCATTTGATTTTAGAGCTTAAAAAACCACTAATATGAAAGCCATTTTTAAATTGAAAAAGTTAATTTCAATTTTCTTTTTTATTTGCCAATTTTGCCAAGCTCAGAATAGTTATACAGCAGATGTAATTATTTATGGAGGTACTGCTTCTGCAGTAATGGCAGCGGTTCAAGTAAAGAAAATGGGCAAAACTGTAATCATAGTTTCTCCCGACATGCATTTGGGTGGTTTGTCTTCAGGTGGACTGGGCTTTACCGATACGGGCAATAAAGAAGTTATAGGTGGCCTATCGAAAGAATTTTACC
>JANNWE010000406.1:0-3644 GCA_031414675.1 Cytophagaceae bacterium | reverse complement strand
AAAAAAGTAAGCTGAACTTATTGAAGTAAGTACAACACTTGTTGAAATGGAGGTGGCTTGGGCACCAACTTTTATAGGTAAAGAGTTATAATGAAAGTCTCTTAAAAAAGACAAACAGAAGGGTGAACGTTCTGAAGCGATTAATTCATATTGATTTTAAAAGTTTATCCAAATGATTTTTAAGACCTTAGGGCTTTCGTTTCGCTCGAACAGCACATTTGTAATATGGCGGGGCGAAGAATATATACTCAACTTTTGTTTGCTAATGAGCTTCAGTTACAGCCGACAAATAACAACAAGCAATAGAATTAACAATGACCTTTTTTAACTTTATTCAGCAGCGATTACGGGCTGACGTTTTTCAAACTACGTCACATCGCCAAGAAGTAGCTGTTTTAATAAATTCCGTATTTACTTATCCTATCTTAACTTTTTCACCCGTTTCAGCCGCCTTATAAATAGCATCTATTACTTTCATGTCTTTCCATCCTTCAATTCCAGAGATATGGTCTGGCATAGCCTGTTTTTCAAGCAGGACTTTTGAAATAGCGTCCATTTGAGTGGCTTGCTGGTTTATTTCGGGAAAATTCATTTCGGTGTTACGAGTTCTACCTTTAAATGGGCCATAGCTAATAGCTGGGCTTAATTCGAAAAAGTCTTTTTCGGCACCCGCAAATACTCTGTCTATTCCTGCAGCGTAAGTGGAGGTAGATGTACAAATTGCTCCACTTGGAAACTCCATTTGCCAGGTGATGGTTTCTTCTACTTCGGCAAAAAGTTCTTTTCTTAAAATGGGACCAAACTGAGCAGATACGGCTATAGGTTCTTCTCCCGTGATATATCTACCCGCCTGAACGCAATAAACTCCTAGGTTCATTAGGGGACCGCCACCTGCCAGTTTTTTGTTTAATCGCCACTCGCCTTTTTGGCCAGCATTATACCCCAAAGATGCTTCTACAACTCGCACACTACCGAATACTTTTTGCTGACCTAAACGCATCATTTCCATATTATAGGGTTCAAAATGAAGTCTATAGCCCATAGCCAATTGCACTTCGTTTTCTTTACAAACTTTCATCATTTCAAGACAATCGCTTGCATTTAAAGCCATCGGTTTTTCAACTAAAACATGCTTTTTTGCTTTTGCAGCCCTAATTGCATATTCCTTATGTAATGCATTTGGCAAAATAATATAGACCAAATCGATGTCTAAATTGTCTTTTATGCTGTCAAAATTCTCATAATTGTATCGGTTTTTAAGAGGAATCTTATACGCTGTTCCCCACGACTTTAGTTTTGAAGGAGTTCCACTTACCAAACCCGCCAATTCACAATATTTACACTCTTTCATTTGGCTTGCCATATATTCGGCGTATCGACCGAGGCCAACTATAGCAACCTTTGTTTTCGTTCCAGCATGTTTTGGAGTGTCTTGTGTACTTGCTAAAACCGGAAGTAATGCCGAGGCCGCGGAAATTTCTTTTATGAAAGATCTTCGATTTAAGGAGTTTTTCATTCAGATATAGTATTAAACATGCTATTTAATAAATTTATAGAAAAGAATATTGAAAATATGATGAGTGGCTATTTAAATAGCTACACATCAACAATCACTCTGACTTCAAACTCTTAACGGGGTTCATTAAAGCCGCTTGAATGCTTCTAAAGCTAATGGTAAGTACAGCAATGAAAATGGTAGAAACACCGGCAACTACAAAAACCCACCATTCTATATTAATGCGATATGCAAAATCCTGAAGCCAGTTATTCATTACATAATAACCAAGAGGAGACGCAATAAGAAATGCTATCAAAATTAGTTTTAGAAAATCCTTAGACAGCAAACCCACTATCTGAAGAATTGAAGAGCCAAGAACTTTTCGAATACCAATTTCTTTAAATCGTTGTTCGGTAGTGAAAGTAATTAATCCAAATAGACCTAAACAAGCCACAAAAATGGTTAGAAAGGCAAAAACTTTCAGAATAGAATTCATATTGGCTTCTTTCGTATAGGTTTCATTGTACAGCTCATCCAAAAAAGAATAATTAAAATCCTCGTTAGTGCCATAAGATGCCCATTTGATTTTCATATCGTTAATTAAACCAGCCGCATCTTGGGAATTTGTCTTGATAATCAGGCCATAATAAGGCTTGTACTTCATAATTAAAGGATCTATTTTCTCGTGCAAGGAACGGGCATGAAAATCTTTAATTACACCTACGATTGTTAATAATTTCTTCTTAGGTTCTTGATTGGTGTTCTCAAAAATCGATTGCCCAATGGGATTAGATTTTAAACCTAAGGTCTTTACCGCGGTTTCATTTATAATGATATTGTTTTGTTCTTTACTATTTTGTTTTTCAAAATTTCTGCCTTGTAAAAGTTTCATCCCTAAGGTGGGAATATACTCTTCATCAATGTCATATATTTTTGTTCGTATTTGCTTCATCGCATCATCGATTGGTGTTACTAAGGACAGATAATCATTGGTAGGCCCAGCTGGAACAAAAGAAGAGGTTGTTAAGCTTTTAACCCTAGAATCCTTTTTTATTTCATCTCTAAATGCCTCAAAATTATCTTTAAGATGACCCGCTTCTCTAATCACTATCAATTGATTTCTGTCGTAGCCAATATCCTTATTTTGAATAAAGTGCATTTGTTGGCTTACTACCAAAGTACAAATTATTAAAGTAGCAGAAATAGCAAATTGAAAAACAACTAGGCCGCTTCTAACTCCTTTGCTTCTTCCACCTGCAAATCGATTTTTTAATGCTTGCAAGGGTTTAAAGCTAGACATGAAAAAAGCAGGATAAGCACCGGCTAACAGGCTAATTATAACGGTTAAAATTAGGATTATAAACAAAACTTGGGGAGTAAATAAATTTTCTAATCCATATGCTTTACCTGAAATTTGATTAAAATATGGAATACTTATAAAGAAAAAGAAAGCAGCCAAAAACATTGCCACCAAGGTTGAAATGAACGATTCTGTCATAAATTGAAAGACCAATTGGTTCTTTTTTGACCCTAAGACTTTTCGCATTCCTATTTCTTTTACCCGTTTGGAGGCATTCGCAGTGGAAAGATTCATAAAATTTATACAGGCTATCATTAGCATAAACAATGCAACTATCGTAAAAATATACACTGTTTTAATGTCTCCTCCTGGCTCTAGTTCAAATTTTGAATTTGATTGTAAATGAATCTCTGTCAAAGGTTGAAGAAAAAATCCTACTCGGTTTCCTTTTGCTAAAAATTCTTTGAAGTTCATTCCTAGTGCATTTTTCAATTGAGGACTCATATATTTTTCTGTAATGCGCTGAATTTTAGCATCTATTTGTGCCAAATTTGTGCCTTTTGAAATCTCTAAATAAGTGGCATAATTCCCATTCATCCAGCTCTCGCTAATCGCATCTGGATTACTTGCCATGGAGGTTAAAAGGTCAAAGTGAAAATGAGCATTCTTTGGAATTTCCTCTATAACTCCTGTAACAGTGAAGAGCCCATCCAACTTCAAATATCCATCTTTTCCATACACTCCATGATCTTTTATTTCGATAGTTTTATTAATAGGGTTTGCTTTCCCGAAATAGGTTTTTGCTTGATTTGCTGTCAAAACCACTGTATTAGGTTTTACTAGGGC
>JANNWE010000405.1:0-4031 GCA_031414675.1 Cytophagaceae bacterium | reverse complement strand
GATTATCCAAAAGATGAGGTATTCTTTTTGGATAGGCACAGAAACACGTTTCAGCGTTATATAAAACTAAACGACTCGTTAGCCATTTCGTCCCAAATCAAAGCGTATTTCGGAGATTCTTTAGCGTATTAGGCGCTCTTTAATTCAAAAATTGTTATCTCTGGCAAAATACCTACCCTGCCTGGATACCCCAAAAATCCAAATCCACGGTTAACGTATAATTGTTGCTCATTTTCTTTATATAATCCCGCCCATTCTTTGTAGCGGTATTGCACTGGGCTCCATTTAAAATCTCCAATTTCTACGCCAAATTGCATGCCGTGTGTGTGTCCTGCAAACGATACATCAATAGAAGATTTGCCTAAAACTTGTTCTCTCCAGTGGCTAGGATCATGCGAAAGCAACAATTTGTTGGTGTATTCGTCGGTGTTTACCAATGCTTTTTGCAAATCGCCTTTTTTTACAAACCCACCTTTTCCCCAGTTTTGAATGCCTATAATCCCTAAGGAATCCCCTCCTAATTTAATGCCTCTGCTCTCGTCCATTAAGATATCCCAACCCATTAATTTATGCCCGGCAATTAAGGTTTGAAGATTTTTTTGCTTCTCAATTTCGCTGTTCCAAGGCACGTAGTCGCCGTAATCATGATTTCCCAAAGTAGAAAAAACGCCTAGGGGGGCTTTTACTTTCTTAAATATATCGAAATAATCGTTTAGCTCTTTGGCCTCATTGTTTACCAAATCGCCCGTAAAAAAAACTACATCCGGTTTTTGAGCCAAAAGCATGTCTACGCCACCCTGCACGGCAGTTTTATTATGAAAACTTCCGGAATGTATATCGGAAAGTTGAGCAATTTTCATTCCTTCAAAAGCCTTTGGCAAGTCTTTCAACAATAAAGTCACTTTTCTGATTCTATAGTCGTAAGCCCCTGAAATGATACCATAGGCCAATATTCCCAGTTGTGTGCCGCCAACTGCCAATGCACTTTTTGCTAAAAAAGCAGACCGAGTTAATCCCTCTCCTTCTGATGAGTTGGGCTGAATTACTTTTTTGCCTGCCCAGCGTATCATGTTTATGATATCGCCGATTAACAAAAATATAACCCCCATAATTTTGGAGATATAAATTATAAAAATAATGGCAAAAATTAAATTTCTAACTTTAACGTTCACATAGCCTGGATATAAAGCTACTCCAGCTATAACTGTTCCTACACAAATAATTGGAACTGCCCAATACCCTATTTTGATCCAGCGTTGGGTATCCGCTGAAAATGAGCGAATGGCACCTTTTAGAGCTTGAAAAAAGTAAAAATCTATAAGTAGTAGAAATAGTAGTGCTATTATTAAACCAAAAACTCTGCCCATTAAATAAATGTAATTTGAATTAAAACTTAAAACTTGGTTATTTGGTTCGAAATATAAAACCCCATAAATAAAAAGAGCGAACTCTTTTGGAATTCGCTCTTGGAGAAAAAATATTTTTAAGCCAAGGCTGCTTTTACTAATTCAAAATTAGGTATTTGGCCCGCATTCTCTGACACTTCAGCATATGTTATTATTCCATCAGCATTCACCGCAAACGCTGATCTTTTGGACACTCCTTTCATGCCAAAAACAAAAGTTTCATACAAAGCACCGTATGCCTCAGAAGTAGTTTTGTTGAAATCAGAAAGTAATTGGAATGGAAGTTTTTGATCTTCTTTGAATTTTCCTAAAGTAAAAAGAGAATCTATAGAAATAGCCAAAATTTCAGCATCTACACCCTCGTACGACGCGATGTCGTCACGTAGCGAACACAATTCTGCGGTACAAACTCCTGAAAATGCTAAAGGGAAAAATAAAACTACAACCTTTTTGCCTTTATAGTCTGAAAGACTTATTTCTTTTTTTTCGGTAGAAAATAGTGTAAAATCTGGAGCTAAATCTCCAATAGATAATGCCATAATTAATGTTTTAAAGTGAATATTTTTAAGATATTGAAATAGTAACCTTAAACTTTTCAAAATAGTTTGAAATGGGTTCTAAAATTTAACTATTCTTCAGAAATACCTCAACTCTTATTCCAATTTCTGCTCCAAGCTCTTTTATGCCTCCAGCCCTTTTCTTTTAATAAATTAGGAGTATAAACAAAATAATCTTTAGCTGATAGACTTTGAAAAAGCAGCTGATCGTCGGTAAGTATTACCTCATT
The DNA here is from genome assembly GCA_031414675.1 of Cytophagaceae bacterium. GTDB lineage: Bacteria > Bacteroidota > Bacteroidia > Cytophagales > Spirosomataceae > Leadbetterella. The sequence goes on along the minus strand of JANNWE010000405.1, from coordinate 1,838 downwards.
TGTGTTTCTATTTATTAAATCAATGTAGGGTAAATAACTTAAATCAAGGTCTGGGTCGACTTTCAAACTATTTTTAAGCTGCAAACTTCTCGTGACAGCGGGCAGAAAAACATCAAATTGAAAGGTATCAAAATGAAGACTTTCTACAAACTCTAAGTACTTTTTCAAAAGTTTTGGACCCATGTTTTGAGCATCTGCAACTTCCAATTGCTTGGCTTCTATACTACTAATTACAAAAATTTGTTCTCTCGCTCTAGTAATCGCCACATTCAATCTGTTTTCTCCCCCTTTTTGATTTAATAAACCAAAATTCATTTTTAATTTACCATTACTATCTGGTGCATATCCTATTGAAAAGATAACTATATCGTACTCATCACCTTGAATATTTTCTATGTTTTTAACATGAATTTTTTCGTTTAATAATCCTTCTAATTCCAAACTCCTAAAAATAAGCTCGGCTTGTTTAAAATTAAAAGCTACAATTCCGATTTCCTTTGATTTATCCAAAGACTTTAATAAACGAATAACTTCTATAACCTCCGCTTGATTGGTTTGATCCTGCCATAGTCCTTCTACTTTTAACCAATTAATGGCTTTTACTTCCATATCTTTAGTATGCGGCAAAAGTCGTAACTCATTTTCATAAAAATGCAAATTTGAAAACACAATTAATTCTAAACTACGACTCCTATAATGCCCGGTGAGCATTTTTTGAGGCAAGTATTGACAAGCCAATTGCATTAAAGAATCTACTTCTAAAAGCGTCTCATCTTCTGTTTCTTCTTCAAAACGTACTTTATATAGATCATTGGGCTGTAATTGTTGGGTGTCTCCCACCACTATCACTTGCTTAGCTTTTGCAATGGATGGAACACCTTGCTCTGGAAAACATTGAGATGCTTCATCAAAAATCACCAAATCAAATAATTTGGAACCATCCTCCGAAATCTGAAATAAGGCAGAAGCGGTTTCGGGGGAAACCAACCAAGAAGGCATAATTTTTACGATATCCTCCCAAAAATGGTTGATAAATTTCCGAAGAGGCCAAATTCCTCTCTTTTTGGTGCATTGATGCAATAAATCGCGATAGGTAATAGGATTTCCTAACCTATTTACTTCCAAATCTTTATAAATCCATTCTCGGAGTTTAATCAACAAAATCTCTTGGCTAAATTCCTGTTTTTTGGCCACCAAATGCGTGATTTCTGTTTCTAAATTTTCGATTTTTAAAGTACTCACACTTTTTAAAATCGGGTAGGCTTCTTCAATGTGGGAAGTCCAATGACTAATTAATGTTTGAAAGAAAATTTTATCTATTTCATTTTTAAATTGTAGTTGTTTAAAAATGAACTCTTCCTGATGATTAAGCTCGCTGTGAATAGTATCAAACTCCTGCATAACTTCAAAATATTCCTCTAAGAAATTTGAAATTGTGCTTATATTCAGTTTCCAAAAATTAGTATTTTGCTGATTTGAAAAATACCCTTTTAATCGACAATCTAAGTTTTGAAAATAGGTGATTTCAGTTTCAAATCTTACGATCTTTTGTTTTAAGTGGTTTAGACTTTCGCAATTTTCAAAGAATCTTAGATTTGGAAGATCTAATTGTAGTTGCTCAAAAATTTGAACGGCAACTAAAAAAGTCTGTAATTCAGAAATACTAGTTTCCAACTTATTCTCAAAGTTTAAGAAAGAGTAGTTTTTAATTTGTGCTTTAAGAATTTCTGTCTTACCAATAGCTGAATTCAGATTTTCAATTTCTGAAAAACTTAATGTATACTTCTGAAGAATTTGCTTAACGAAACCATATTTACCTGAAAAAAGCCGAAAATTCA
>JANNWE010000404.1:0-10789 GCA_031414675.1 Cytophagaceae bacterium | reverse complement strand
ACCCATTTCTTTTCCAGTAACAGTCATAAACTGCCACAAACCAACAGCTTTGCTTCTAGAAACAACTTTTGGGTTTAGGCCAGACTCAAGAAGAGATAAGTATTTCAATTCTTCCGGCATATTGTTTTGAGCAAGGAATTTTTCAAACATTGGGAAAAATAATTCTTTATCTTCCATCATTTGCTTAGTAAAACTTGGTCTTTTAATAATGAAATAGTCAAGATACTTTTTTACACTTTCATTATAAACCATAGGCATAATATTTTCAATTGATTTCAGCCTTTGTTCTACTATTTTTGGGTCCTCTATTTTAATTTTAAATTGTTTTCCATCTCTAGAATCAACTACTTGCAATTCAAAAGGATATTGAATTTGTGGTTGTTCAAAAACAGAATCTCGGGAAAATGTTTCTTGTTCTTCGAGTATAACAGTTTGAGCAGAAATTACATTAATTGCGGATACTCCTAATGCAAAAGAAAAGGTCAAAAATAATTTTGAGATTTTCATAATAATTATATTTTTTCTAATTAGATAAAATAAGATACAGAAATTTATAGGAAAGCTAAGTCCAAATTTAATATTTTTTTTACAAAAAAAAATATTTTTGGTGAAAAAACGTAAAAAACAGTGCATTTATTGCTTTTCTTCTAAAAAATATGCGAAACTTAACATTCTTTTTTCATCAAAATTCTTGCCTAGGATTTGGAATCCAATAGGTAGATTTGAAGAAGTAGTTCCGTTTGGAATAGAGATGGAAGGGAATCCGACTACGTTAGCATGAACAGTAAAAATGTCTGCTAAAAACATTTCCATTTGATTTTCTGACTTTTCTCCAATTTTAAATGCAGGGGTAGGGGTTGTTGGAGAGACTATGAAATCAACATTTTCAAAAAAAGCTTCGGTTTCTTTTTTTATTATCTGCCTTACTTTTTGTGCTTTGGTATAATAAGCATCATAGTAGTCTGCGCTTAAAATAAATGATCCAAGAAGTATTCGTTTTTTAACTTCTTTTCCAAATCCTTCTGTCCTTGAATTTTTATATAATTCGGTTAAATTATTTGCTGCAGCAGTTCTGTGGCCAAAACGTATCCCATCATATCTTGATAAATTTGAACTTGCTTCAGCCATTGTAAGTATGTAATAGGTAGGCAAAAGGAATTTCATATTAGGAAATGAAAGTGGAACAATTTCATGACCTTGGAGCTTTAATTTTTCAATTTTTTCAATTGTTTTTTGTTTAACTTCATTATCCAAACCTTCCGAATTTAAAGTATCTTCAAAGTAACCAATTTTAAATTTTTCATTTTTGAAATCACTGTAATTATCAACTTCTAAAAGTGAAACTGTACTGTCATATTCATCGGCTCCAGCAATTACTTCTAAAATTAAAGCTGCGTCTTCTACACATTGTGTGATTGGACCAATGCAATCAAAAGAAGAGGCATATGCAGCCAATCCCCATCGAGAAACTCTAGAATAACTGGGCTTTAAGCCTACAACTCCACAAAAACTTGCGGGTTGCCTAACAGAGCCCCCTGTGTCAGAGCCAATAGATGCGTGACACATTTTTGCTTGAACAGCAACAGCCGAAGCACCGGATGAGCCTCCAGGTACTCGACTAGGATCAGCGAAATTCCGAACAGGTCCAAAAGCTGAATTCTCATTGGATGAGCCCATGGCAAATTCATCACAATTTTGCCTTCCAATTATTATGGCGTCTTCGTTCAACAGCTTTTGAACGGCTGTTCCTGAAAATTGAGATTTAAAGCCATTAAGAATTTTGCTACTTGCTTGCAAGCCATGGTCTTTATAAGCTAAAACATCTTTAAGGCCGATAACCATACCAGCAAGTTTCCCTTGTGTGTTATTTTTTATTTTATTATCAATTTCTTCGGCTTTTTTTAAAGCTTCTTTTTCGTAAACCTCTAAAAATACATTTAATGAAACATTTCTTTCTATGGTTTGAAGAAATTGTTTTACGGTTTCTAAACACGAAGTTTCACCTTTTATTAGGGCATTTCTGTAAGTAGAATATTTGGTATAAATCACTATATTCCAGATAATTATAAAATAAAAAACAACAGTTTCATTTTTGTTTAAATGAATCTGTTGTTAAAAAAAAGAAAAAAAATAAAATTAATCTTGTGAATTTGCTGCTTTTTCGATGTTTTCTTTAACATCTTTAGTAGCATCTTTAAACTCACGGATTCCTTTTCCAAGTCCACGAGCTAGTTCTGGTAACTTTTTAGCACCAAAAAATAAAAGAATCACGAACACGATTACGAAAATCTCTGTTCCGCCCAAATTGCCTAAAAATAATAATGCTGCTATTTCCATGAGAATTTTAACTTAAAATATGATAACACAAATTTAATAATTAAACTATTAAAAAAAACTATTTATTGTCTTTTTAAATAATATATTATTTTGACTTTTTTTTTATACAATTATTTATTCAAGTTTTTATTTAATTCCCAAAGTTCAAATTTTTCTATTTCCTGTTTTATAGTGTTAAACACAAAACCTAATAAAGCCACATCATCAGCAAAACCTACAAAAGGCAAGAAATCTGGAACTAGATCAATAGGAGAAAGGAAATAAAGTAAGGCCGCAAGTATAATTAAGATATTCTTAAGTTCAACATCTCTATATGTTCCAATTGCATAATTTTTTGAAAGGCTACCCAAAGTTAAAATTTTCTTTTTTATTTCATCAGCTAAAATCCCTGGACCCATACCTTTAATCTTACTAAATACATTTTTTAATAGATTTAATATACCAGAGGCATTTCCAGTCATTCTCGTAGCTTTTTTATAAGAATTTGAGTAAAAAGCAGATTCAAGAATTTTCTTTATTAGATTTTTATTGTCCATTTTAATGTAAGACTTTCAATTTATTTTTATTACCAAGCGTAAATTACATTTTAAAATTAATAAATATTTTAATATCACCAAAATAGGACAATAAAACATTGGTTTTTATTGAAAATATGCAATATTTTTGTTCTTAAGTTTTAACTAAAATAATCGAAAATTTAAATAACAATAAATAATGAAAGTAACTGTAATTGGTGCAGGAGCCGTAGGTGCTACAGCCGCAGATAATATTGCTAGAAAAGAGATTGCCTCTGAGGTAGTGGTTTTAGATATTAAGGAAGGTTTTGCCGAAGGGAAAGCCATGGATTTATTGCAAACGGCTTCAATAGAAGGTTTCGATACTAAATTGATTGGAGTTACTAACGATTATGAAAGAACTGCCAAGTCTGATGTAATTGTTGTTACTTCTGGTATTCCACGTAAACCAGGTATGACAAGAGAAGAACTAATAGGAATAAATGCTGGAATAGTTAAAACAGTAGTTACTAATGCTTTGGCGGTTTCACCCAAAGCAGTAATAATTATTGTTTCCAATCCTATGGATACTATGACTTATTTAACCTACAAGATTGCTTCTGAAATGGGGATTTCAAAAAGGAAAATTATAGGGATGGGTGGTGCGTTAGATTCCGCGAGGTTTAGATATAGGCTTTCTGAGGCTATGAATGTTGCCCAAAGTGATTTAAATGGAATGGTGATTGGTGGGCATGGTGACACTACCATGATGCCGATGACGCGACTAGCTACTTGGAACGGAATTCCTGTTAGTAGATTTTTAAATGCTGATAAATTGAAAGAAGTAGCAGATAAAACCATCGTTGGTGGAGCTACTCTTACTAGTTTGCTAGGAACCTCTGCATGGTATGCTCCAGGAGCAGCTATTGGTCAGCTGGTAGAATCTATCTTAAGAGATGAAAAGAAAATAATTCCATCGTGTGTTTATTTAAATGGGGAATATGGTCAGAAAGATATTTGTATAGGCGTACCGGTTGTAATTGGTAGAAACGGATGGGAGAAGATAATAAATTTAAGACTAAGTAATGCTGAAAAAGAGGCTTTCGAAAAATCAGCATTAGCAGTAAGAGCTATGAACGCGGCTTTATAGTCTACAGAATTTAATTTAATAATAAAGAAGGCCAAATTTTGGTCTTTTTTATTTTATTGGAATATATCCGAGTTCTATAAAATTACTTCCAATTTCTATTTCAATTTCCAAGGAATTGATTTCTAATTTATTTACTTTATAATCAAAACCGTTTATCTTTAAAATTTTATTGTCTTCTGAGATTTCAAATGGAAAAGATTGGTTGGAGTCATTATCAAAGCATTTTATTTCATTGATATTCCAACTGTACAATTTGGTTTTTTTATTGAAATAGAACGTATCATCTTTATAGCAATCGAGAAGCACATCTTTTCCTTTTTCTTTGTAATAAGAAAGCTTCCAAGTTTTCATGTTTCCTGCGGTTAGATAATCTATGGGAACCAAGTCCAATTCAGTTTCTTTTTCACAAGAAAAATTTAGTAGAATTAAAACAATACATGCAAAATTTGTAATTTTTTTCATTTTAGTATAATTTTTAAGAAAGCTAATATTAAAAAAAAGGCACTTAATAGCTTTAACTATTTAAGTGCCTAAAAATTGTACCAATCTTATTTTAAACTAATTAATAATAAAATTCTAATCTCTTTTTAATGCTTTTAGCATGGTTTCACCAATTTCTGCTGGAGAATCTACTACAAAAATTCCGCATGCTCTCATTATTTCCATTTTTGCTGCGGCCGTATCATCTGCACCACCAATTATAGCACCAGCATGCCCCATTCTTCTTCCTTTGGGTGCAGTTTGACCTGCTATAAAACCTACCACAGGTTTTTTGTTTCCAGTTGATTTAATATAATGAGCAGCCTCTGCTTCCATACCCCCGCCAATCTCACCTATCATAACAATGCCTTCTGTTTCTGGGTCATTCATGAAAAGTTCAACAGCCTGTTTTGTTGTAGTTCCAATTATTGGATCACCACCAATGCCAATTGCTGTAGTTTGTCCTAATCCTGCTTTAGTTAATTGATCAACAGCTTCATAGGTTAGTGTTCCTGATTTAGAAACTACCCCTATTGTTCCTTTTTTGAAAATAAAACCTGGCATAATACCGACTTTACATTCTTCGGCGGTTATTATTCCAGGGCAATTTGGGCCAATCAAAGTGGTTTCTTTTCCTTGTATATAATTTTTTGCCATTATCATATCTTTGGTAGGAATGCCTTCCGTGATACAAACAATAACTTTAATGCCAGCATCCGCTGCTTCCATAATTGCATCTGCAGCAAAACCTGGTGGTACAAAAATAATTGAAACATCTGCACCAGTAGATGAAACGGCTTCTTCAACGGTATTAAAAATTGGACAATCTAAATGTGTTTGGCCACCTTTTCCTGGTGTTACTCCTCCAACTACATTGGTGCCATAATCAATCATTTGACCCGCATGGAAAGATCCTTCAGAACCTGTAAAACCTTGTACAATGATTTTTGAATTTTTGTTTATTAGAATACTCATTTTTATACATTCATGCTGTTTTGCAGCCAATTATTTTAAATAAATACAAAATTTGAAAATTTTATCAAAAGTACCTTTGAAATTAGAAAAATACAAAATAATAGGCATTAATAAATCTTTTAATTATTAAATCTTCACAATATTTGTAGAATTGGAATTTGAAAGCTAAAAAAAATCAATTCATAAAAATGATATGAATTGATTTTAGAAAATATTTTTTATTTACCTAATATTTAGATATTGAATGCAGCTTTTACTTTTTCAACATAGTCTAATTTTTCCCAAGTGAAAAGTTCTACTTCGATTTCAACGGACTGCCCAGCATTCTCGAATTTTTTTGTTACTACTTTAGATTCTCTACCCATATGTCCATAGGCAGCAGTTTCTGAATAGATAGGAGTACGAAGTTTCAACCTTTGTTCGATGGCATAAGGCCTCAAGTCAAAAATTTGTTCTACTATTTTAGCTATTTCTCCATCGGTTTTATCAACTTTTGAAGTTCCGTAAGTATCTAAGAAAATTCCGCAAGGCTTTGCCACTCCAATTGCGTAAGATACTTGTACTAAAACCTCATCACATAGACCTGCAGCTACTAAATTTTTTGCTATATGTCTAGTTGCATATGCAGCAGATCTATCTACTTTTGATGGGTCTTTTCCAGAAAATGCTCCACCACCATGTGCGCCTTTACCACCATAAGTATCTACTATGATTTTACGTCCTGTTAAACCTGTATCGCCGTGGGGTCCGCCAATTACAAATTTTCCAGTTGGATTAATGTGATATTGAATGTTGTCGTCGAATAATGCTTGAATCTCGGGCTTTAATTTACTTTTTACTCTTTGGATAGCAATATTTATCATATCGGACTTGATTTTCGCTAACATTTGTTCGTCGGCATCAAAATCATCGTGTTGTGTTGAAATTACTATGGTATCAATTCTGATTGGTTGATTTGAATCAGAATATTCAATAGTAACTTGAGATTTTGAATCAGGCCTTAGATATTTAATAACATCATTCTCTCTTCTGATAACGGCAAGCTCTTGTAAAATTTTATGAGAAAGATCTAAAGCTAAAGGCATATAATTGTCAGTTTCTCTAGTTGCATAACCAAACATCATTCCTTGGTCGCCCGCACCTTGAGCATTTGCTTTTTCTTCAAAATCGTTCGAAGATTTACGATCCACCCCTTGATTTATATCTGAAGATTGTTCGTGAATTGCGGAAATAATTCCACAAGAATTAGCTTCAAACATGTATTCTGCTTTGGTGTACCCAATTCTACTAATAACTTCTCTAGCAATTGATTGTACATCTAAATAGGTTTTTGTGTTTACTTCGCCAGCTAATACAACTAATCCTGTAGTAACTAAGGTTTCGCAAGCTACTTTTGAACTTGGATCGAAAGCTAAAAAGTGATCAATAAGAGCATCGGAAATTTGGTCTGCAACTTTGTCTGGGTGTCCTTCTGACACAGATTCTGAAGTGAATAAATAAGGCATTTAATTTAATGTTTAAAATTTAAAAAAAAATGCAAGAGAAATTTCTGTAAGGTTCATTGCCGAAACATTTTTTGGTCGGGCGACCCACATCTATTTTACCACCGCGGTGTTTCAAGTACTCGGTTGGTTTTCTATTTTCATAGAACTCTTGATGTAGTGCAAAATTGACATTTTTTGGTCATATTAAAAAATGTTAGTGAAATAAACTATTATTATGTGATAACATAGATAAATTTACCAAAATTATATCCGTATTCTTCAAAAAAAATAAAAAAAAACTAGCTATGTTATTTTTTTAAATGTTTCAAATAAACGTCAATGAATGCTACACCAAATTTCAACTTTGGAGTAGACCACATAATTTTCAATTCATCCCATAATGAAGATTCATTGTCTAGAAACCTAAAGACACTTTCTATATCATTCTTACTAAAAATTCTATCAAATGTTTCAGCCATTGGGTATCTATTTTTCTTTATAACATTTAACAATGTGGAAGCATACAATTTATGCCTTTTATCAAACCAATGGGTCAGCAAAACAGGAGAACCGGTTTTTTCCATTTTTTGAACCATTTTTATAAGTCGTTTTTGGGTATTGGCAAAGGTGTATCCTGTGGCAGGATTGGTATATCCTCCTGATGTACCTATTCTAACGTGTCTATTGGAAGGGTATTCATCAATGGCAACATCTGACATGGGAATAACCCCATACTCTTCTTCTGAAATTTTGAATGAATGGTTTTTGTAATTTTGTTTTAAATAATTTTCGAGTGGAATGTTATACTCTTTTTCAGTCAATAAATTTTCAGAAAAAACAGTAAATTCTACCAATGCTTTAGTCTTAGAGAAAGGTAAAATATACATAAATCTACCCTGATGTGGTTTTTGCTCAATAGAAAAGTTCATCATTTCTGGAGCCCCTTCCTCAAAAATTTCAGTTTCAGATTCTAAGACTAAACCCTTAAAGTGTTGTAAAAGGTTTAAGTTTTTATGGTTACTTAAGTTTAGTTTGAAGGTGCTGTCAAAAATATAATCTGCAGAGAATTCTACATTATTAGATGTTACTACCTTCATTATATTTCCAGTTTGTTCGATTTGGTTTACAAGTCCATAATGAAAAGTAATGTTGGAGAATTGTTTTAAATGTTCGTACACAAAGGTATAAAAGTCAATTCCTCTGATTAGTTTGTAGGAATATGATTTTAAATCATACAGTTTTTTTTGCCCCTTAGAGTTTACAATATTAATGTTTTTCCAGTTTTTTGCTAATATTGATTCAAAAGGACTTGATGAATTTTCCCAGAAAGCCCAAGTCCTATCATTTTTAGTCTTTTTTTCTGGATCAATAATAAGGATTTTACTATGCGAGAGTTTAGATAAAGACAGATGATATGCTAAAGATAAACCAGCCATTCCGCCACCACAAATGATGTAATCGAAGTGTGTGTGGGAATTTTGCATTTTTTAGATAGATAGCCTTAAATCAAACATTTACATGACGTTCAGAATGATAGCTTGACCGAACTAAAGGACCAGATTCCACATATTTTATTCCTCTAGATTGACCTTCTTCTTTATAAAAAGCGAAGATTTCAGGATGAATGAACTCTATAACTTCATGATGCATTTTAGTTGGTTGAAGATATTGCCCTAAAGTCAAAATATCACATCCATTTATTACCAAATCATCAATTGCTTTTAACACTTCGCTTTGTGTTTCACCCAAACCTAGCATCATTCCGGTTTTGGTTCTTTTTCCGTATTCTTTTATTCTTCTAATTTGTTCCAAACTTCTTTCGTATCTAGCTTGGGGCCTGACAGGCCTGTATAGCCTTTCTACTGTCTCCATATTATGTGACACTACTTCTTGACTAGCAGAAATCATTCTATAAAGAGCATCCCAATTTCCCTTGGTGTCAGGTATAAGCGTTTCAATGGTGGTTTTTGGAGAAAGCTTTTTAGTGAGGGTAACTGTTTGAAACCATACCTCGGCACCTTTGTCTTTTAATTCATCCCTATTTACAGAAGTAATTACAGCGTGCTTAACACCCATTGTGAAAATTGCTTCTGCAACTCGCTGAGGTTCGTCTACGTCATATTCGGTAGGTCTGCCAGTAGCTACAGCACAAAATGTACAGCTTCGTGTACAAATGTTTCCTAGAATCATAAAAGTTGCTGTTCCTTCCCCCCAGCATTCACCCATATTAGGGCAATTTCCACTTTGGCAAATAGTATGGAGCTTATTATTATCTACAATTTCTCTAACTTTTCTATAATTTTCACCAATTGGTAATTTTACTCTTAACCAATCTGGTTTCTTAATCCGAGTACTTTCTGCTTCTAAAGTAGGAAGCTCCATCATGCTTTTTTCTTTTTGATGAGTTTTTTATTTCCGAAATACAAAGTTAAATAAACTGTAGCAAAGGCTTGTGGATTTTTTGAAAATTTACTAGCAATTATTTCAGGCTCTTTAGCAAAAAATTCTAATACCGTACCAACTTCAAATCCTGTAACATTATTGTTAAATGTGGACATGTCAATGTTGGCGGCCGCTTTAATATGAGCCCCCGGAATCATTTGCAAACCCGTAAACATATTTTGAAATATACTACCGGCTCCAGTAATAAAGCCTTTGTCTACATGAATCTCAGGATTAAAACGTACGGTTTTTGGAGGTTCTTTGCTATTCTTAGTATATTTAATGTAATAAGGTTTTTCTATTCCAAACGATGGGCCAGCTGCAATAATAGCACTAAAACCTATACTATTTTCACCATCTTTTTTAAAAATATAAAACTCTCTACCGTACTCAGGTCTTAGAGAAAAGAAATAATTGGTTTTGCCAAAAATAAATTTACTACCATAAGGACTTTGAATATTTTTTTCTCTAGGATTTTTTAAATTAATAGCTTCTATAGCTATGTACCTATTTACTCCACGACCTTTCCTATCTCCTAATGGAGTTGAACTTCTTAAAACTAGGCCACCAATTAAACTACTGTAGTTATTAGTAGTTAGTCCATAGGCCAGAGTTTTTGTAGATATTCCTTCTTCTTCTTCAGGTTTTGCCTTTGATTGGGCAAAAGAATCGAAAAATAAAACAAAATAGGTTAAGAGAATTAAAAAAGATGTTTTTACCATTCGTGTTTTTTTCCTTATTTGTAAATATACGTTTTTATTTTAATTTTCGTTTTTTTTTGAATATAATGTAGTCAATTTACTTATTTAAAACGAAAGAAATTATAGAAATGTTTTATTAATTGAACTGAAATATGCTACTTTTATTTTTCAGATAAAAATCAAATTTCTTTGAGTTTTTCTTTGAATTTAAAGATTTTAATTATTAAATTAGTCTAATAAAATACCCACGACATCCGGAAATCGTGCGTTCGATTGACAGGACCAAATTGCAACCGGGGCTTTGTAAATGCAATACAATCGATTTAAGCGGGCTGTTTTTAAATTCTTTTACTTATTTTTATCAAGTAATAACCAGAAAAAAGGAAGACCAATATTAAAGCCAAGTAAAAACCAGAAACTTTTACTTCTTTTTCGATTGAAAAATAATTGGAAATTAAAACTGAGATAAGTAAAAATATCATCAAACTAGATGCAACAATTAAGCTCCAGCCTATTTTTTTCGTTATATCTTCCAAGCTTATTTTTATTTTTTTTTACAAATTTAATTCAAGTTTTTATTTTTTTGAGTTATTATTTCTAAGTATAGAATTTGTAGATTCGAATTTATTAATAAAAGCTTTAGAAATAGCTTAAGTTTTGTGAAATTGCAAGATTATTATTTAAAAACCATAAAAAATGTCTAAAAAAGACCAGTTTAGAGAAGAA
>JANNWE010000403.1:0-2890 GCA_031414675.1 Cytophagaceae bacterium | reverse complement strand
GATCAAGCATATTGGTTTGAAGATAGATGTAATTGGACCGGAATTTTCTACAACTCTCATATAGCAAATGCAGAAAAGATTCTGAGAGCTTTACCAATTAATTTCTATGAAGGATCTGCAGGAATCGCTTTCTTTCTTTCTTTCTGCTTGTTACAACTACTTTGGGTTAGAAATATTCAGAAAAACTGCAATCGGAGCATGGCAAAAAACCAAAGGTCAATTCGGTGACTTCAATAAAGATAAAATTGGATTTCACGAAGGCTTGGCAGGAATTGCATATGGAATGGTTCTATCTGGAAAATGGCTGAACGATACACTGCTGGTTGATGAAGGATTAGAACTAATCAAAAGTCTTTCCCAAAATATAGAAAATGCAACTTTCGACATCATGACAGGATGTTCTGGCTATATTGTATCGCTTTCTGCAATTGAAAAAATCACCAAAGACAAAAGTCTAATCAATTTAATAAAACAATCTGGTAATTACTTATTACAATGTGGTGTAGTATTAAATAATCAAATTAGTTGGCCTGAAAAATTAACCGGAAAACCTCAGCTTACGGGGTATTCACTTGGTATTTCAGGAGTTATCCATGCTTTATCTGAAGTATATTATTATACAAAAGACTTGGACACTTTAAATAGTATAAAAATGGCAATTAATTATGAGAACAATTTTCTTGAAAAAAAATTTAATAATTGGCAAGATTTAAGACTAATTTCAGGAAAGAAATATGTAAGAAAAAAATCTTTATACGGAAGCATTTTTTGGTGTCACGGTGCTGTAGGAATTACGCTATCAAGACTTCGATCATTCCAATTAACGAATGATCATGACTCTTACGATGATGCAATAATTGGAATAAATGCAATAAATGCGAAAGAAAAATTAGAGACAAAAACACATACATTGTGTCACGGAATCGTTGGAGACCTTTATGCGATTGAATCTTTTAAAAAGCAAAAAAACATGCCTTTGAACTTTGACAATTTTTTAATAAATAACAAACAAATAACAGAGGTTGTGGTAGAAAATAAAATACTAGACTTTAAAGATTATTTACTAAAGAATCCTTCCTTGTTTCTTGGTAAAGCGGGAATTGCTTATTACTATTTAAGTCTCTTAGACAAAAAAATGCCAAACATTTTTGTGCCTGGGCTTTAAAGCTTTTATTTATTTAATAAAAAATGTCCTTTTAAAAAAAATCCCAAAAACTTTAAATCAAAAACAATTAATGGCATACCATTTGTATACCATTAATTGAATCAAAAAACCTGTTTTTAATAATTTACCATTGGACCACATTTTGGACCTTTCGGAGATTTTGGTTTTTTCGGTGATTTACACTTCATCTTTTTCGATTTAGATGATTTAGATGATTTGCAACCATAGTTTTTCGGATAACATGGTTTCGGAACATAACATCCACCTTTAATTTCTTCGGCGTTTGTTAGCTCAAGAGATGCGAAATTTGAAAGATTTCTTAACATAATTAAAATTGTTAAAATTAAATAATAATTCACTCAGAGACCTACACTTTTTTAAAAAAAGGCAGTTCTCATGTAAAAAATTCAACAAAAATGATGCCGTTTAATAAAAATATGGCCACAAAAGCTAATAAGCTGATTTTAAGCTATTTGTAAAAATAAAATAAAAAAATAACCAACTTTTCTTGAAATGGCTTGATTTTTGAAATATACAAAATATTGGGTTTTCAAATTGGCAAGATATTTGTAATAATTGCCTACCTATGTTTTATTTCTTAAAAAACAATAAGTAAGAAATACTCTTTCTGGAATTTGTTCAAAATAAAACTACAAGCATTTGATTCAGTTCTAATAAAAAGGCTTCCAATTTATTTCTTCTCTCTAAAAGTAATTGACAAATTGAACTCTTTTTTAATACACTAACAATTCATTGTGGGGCAAAGCAAACTGGGTGTCTTTAGTCATTATTAATATGGAATCGCCTTTTGTACACTTTGCTAGAACTTGCTCAATATTTATTTTCTTACCCGTTTTTTGTGAATAAAGAAAAATAGTTCCGGATTTTCCATCTTTAATGGCTACTCCAAATTCGATCTTTTCCGTAATTTCAAACCCTTGTTTGCCGCCTTTAACCTCTCCTAAACTTACGGCTGCAGCAGAAAGCCACCCTTTTGCTTCTTTTAAAATCTTACACTTGGTAGTATTTGAATACTGTTCAACAAGCATTTGATCATTTAATAAAACTGCAGAGCAATTTGAAAAGTCTTCTTGAGCAAAAATGCAATTGGACCAAAAAATAAAAAGCACAATTAAACCTTGATTTCTTCTTTCCATTAAATTCGAAATTTAAAATATATTCAACGAATAAAGCCTCTTTTTCCCTTAAACCCAAAAAACTCAATAGACATTCTGGCGAAATAATATTTTGCAAAATAGCTATGACGAGCATCGAAATACCTATCGAGATAGGTTTGCACATGATCGGAAATAGGTGGGGCGGCCTCCCGATGAGCAAAATTTTATTGAAGCCGATTTTCTAATGAGTTTTTTGGGTTAAACTAATTAACATCCACCAACACCCATACTAAACTCAAATTTTTGTTTAACAGGCTTCCCAAATCCATTTTTAGCCGGATTCCATTGGGGCATATTGTCAATAATTTCTAGCAATAGGCGGTCGGTATCTTCATTTCCAGAAGAAAGACTAATCTCAGAATCAATAATATCCCCGCTCTCGTTTACAATAAAACTCACTTTGCCCTTTTGGTTTTCTAACGGTGTGTGCTCTACCACTTTATCAATTAAACTAAACTTCAAGTACTTTTTTAGGTTTAGGTATCCTCCTACATATTCCGCTTCTATTTCTGGAACAACCGTCATCAAAACTTTGATCTTCCTTTGT
>JANNWE010000402.1:0-14049 GCA_031414675.1 Cytophagaceae bacterium | reverse complement strand
TTTTATTTGGTAGATTTGATGCATTTCTAAATGACACTCAAGATATTGAATTATTATGGATAACTACCTATGAAAATAATGCACAGTTAATCACTTTAGAGAAGAGCTCCGATAATAAGACATTTTTTAAATTGAGCGAAGAAAATGCCCTTGGAATTTCTAATGATACAAGGGCATATAAGTTTATTGACAAAAAACCATTTCTTGGAAAAAACTTTTATAGGATTATGTATTCAGATAAGTCTGGAAAGAGTTATTCTGGTCCAATTGCAAATTTCAACTTTGTTCCCTTAGCTATAGAACCACTAGAAATTGGAATAAAAGTTTATCCGAATCCGGCTACTGATTATCTTTTTATTGAAAGCGACGTTGATTTAAATAACATTACTATTTTAAATTTAAATGGAAGAAAAATCAGAACTTCTGCTGAATATATGGTAGAAAGAAAAAATAAAATTGTTATTTTAGAAAAGCTACCTAGCGGCGTATATTTTGTAATTATGGAAACCAATGTTTCAAAACACACCAAAAAAATAGTTATTCGTTAATATTAATTTTGGCTTATTAAATGATTTTTCTTTTGGTTTTATCCCCATTGATATAGTTCATTTTTTTTTAAAGAATCAAGAAATATATTTTTAACTTCTTATTTGTATTGTTAAATTTGGACATGGAAAAAGTCATTAAATGGGGAATATTGGGTGCTGGAAGAATTGCAGAAAAATTTGCATCAGATTTAAATAAAACAAGTAATTGTATTTTGGTTGCCGTAGCCAGCACTTCACTTGAAAGAGCGGAAGATTTTTTTAGGAGACACGGAGCTCAATTTTTTTTTGGAAATTATGAAGAATTATTTAGTGTAGAATTAGACGTTATTTATATAGCTACACCTCATAATTTTCATGCTCAACATACCTTACTTTGTTTAAAGAATAAGGTAGGGGTATTATGTGAAAAACCATTTGCAATGAATGAAGTTGAAGTTTCTGAAATGATTGCATTGGCTAAGAAAAATGATACGTTTTTAATGGAAGCATTTTGGACAAGATTTTTACCAACCACAAAAAAGACTTTAGAATTAATAAATGATGGAGCAATAGGGAAAATTATTACACTGCATGCTGATTTTGGTTTTTTAGCTACATTTGATCCTGAAGGGAGAGCGTTTAACCCAATTTTGGGTGGAGGAGCATATTTGGATATTGGTATTTATCCAACTTTTTTATCTTTGTTGCTTCTTGGCTATCCTTCTAGTATTAAAGCAACAAGCGTTTTTGCCTCAACAGGTGTGGATTTAACCACTTCATTTATTTATAGGTACGACAATGAAAGTACTGCAGTATTAAATTGTACGTTCGGCGGAAATACGAATTGTGAAGCCCAAGTCTATGGTGATAAAGGTAGAATAATAATAAATAGCCGATTTCATGAGGCAAATAGTATATCCCTAATCCTTAACTCTGGAGAAATAGAAAAATTTGATTACCCAAGAGACACATTTGGTTATAATTTTGAAATTGAGGAAGTAAACTCTTGTTTAAGGGAGGGTAAAAAAGAGAGTGATATATTGCCACTTTCCTTCAGTAAAAAACTTATTCATCTTTTGGACAAAACTAGGGAACAGGCAAAAATTATTTATTAAAAAATTATTTTATCAAAAAGCCAACACTAGTGTTTTCCCAATTTAAATCAAAATTTATACCTTTCGAAGTTTCTGTTAAGTTTATAGTTAACTGTTCTGTTGGTAATTTTTTATTAACTGATATAACTTTAAATCTCATGTAGTCTTTATCTGAGTCATAATTTGTACCCCATTGTCCAATTTCTTTATTAAGAATTATCGTCCATTCATTTTTATTTGGGATAGTCCATAAGGAATAATCTCCAGCGTTCACTTTTTGGTTTGCAAATGTACATGATTTTGAAACATGCAAAACTGTAGCTTCATTGGCACCTGTTCGCCAGACGGTATTGAAAGGGGCCAAAGTTCCAAAAATTTTCCTGTTGTTAATTAAAGGTCTACAGTATCCAACTTTGATAGTTAAATCTCCTTTTGAAGCTTCAATTTGTTCAAAGGGGCTATTCCTTTTAGTCCAACTTCTTATACTAAAAAGTGCAACAATCAATATGAGAATTACGATAAAAAAGACGTTAATTATTCTTTTCATAATCTTAAAATTTGAATGTTTTTGATCCCGAATCGTACAGTGTTAATAACTTAATATTTTTTGCTTTTGCTTCCATTTTTAGTTTGTCAATAATCCATTTTTTATTTGAACCATCTAAAACTAGCATACCCTCGAAATTTTGTAAAAGTTCTAAATCTTTTAAGGCATTATTTGAACATAGTAAATAATCTAAATCGATTGGTATTGTTTTGCTTGGTTTAGAAATAAGCCAATGTATTTTTAAATTGGAATTGGATATTTGTAAGAAGGTATTATTTTTTATAGACCTAGTGTAATAATTTTTTACGCCAGCATGGTCATGATAGTTTTTTAAATGATATTGATAAATCGTTGAATTATTTATTAAAGTATCTGACGATATAAATAAAGCATTTCTTCCTTGAAGGACGGTGACCCCAATGCCACTAGGAATAAAATGAAAGGTCAATTCTTTTTGTTTATTTTGATTATTTACTTTGGTGATTTTGGTAAATGTCAAAATAATAATCACCAAAGTGATAAGTTTTAAATATTTAATTTCTTTCTTTGAAAAAAAAGCAAAACTTAAAAACACCAGTGTTTGTAATAAAATTAGGGTTAAAAAGCTTATTTCTAAACCTCTTGTAACCGAAAAAGGTAATAATTGAATTATTTCTACAAATTTATTTAAGACTATAATGCTCAGTTTAAATAGAAATGCAACCAAGGGTCCAAAAATTGGAATCGGGTTTACCAGCAATAAAAGCAATCCTAAAGGCAAAATGCCAAACGAAATTGCAGCCACTCCCGGATTTGCAATTAGAAAATGGTTAGGAAACTGGTGAAAATAAAAGATGGATAATGGGAAAGTAAATAACTGAGCGGCAAATGAAACTGCTGTAACCTCCCAAAGCCATCTAATAACTATATTTTGAATTTCGAATATTTTTTTTAAAGGCGGATATACAAGTAATATACCTAAAACGGCCAAATACGACAATTGGAAACCTACATCATAAAACCAATTTGGATTAATTATTAGTAGTATTAATGCAGATAGACCCAAAGTGTTAATTGGATTGTAGTCACGGTTTAATGCTGAACCAATTTGAAATAAAGTAAACATTAAAGTTGCTCTGCAAACGCTAGGACTTAAGCCTGAATATAATGCATATATCCACAAAACAGCAATCACTAAAATATGAAAATAAGCTCTTTTTTTGTCCATAAATAGTCCAAAAATCAGCCCAATAATCCAAAATAATATACCTACATGCATTCCAGAAACTGCGAGTACATGAATGGCACCCGCGTCGGTATATGCTTGTCGTAACTCATAGTCAAGGTCTGACTTCATACCAGCTACCAAGGCGTCTGCCACTCCAATTTGTTTTTGGTTGTCTAGTGCACTTTTAAAAACAGCATGGGTATATAAATTAAGTCGATTAGCAAAAGCAAATAAGGGCTTGAAATTTTGTTTCCCTGTATAGATGAAATCATCAGTTTTTAGAAATTGGTGTGTGTAAATATTTTTCCTAGCTTGAAATTTCTTGTAATTAAATTCTACTGGATTTTTAGGAGGATCTATAACTCTTGGGGCACCTTTAATTAAATAAATTTGGCCAAATTCTGGGTAAACATTCGTGTTTTTGTTAAAATAAAGTAGCGTTTTTCCTTTGGATTTTAACCATTTCCCTTCCTTTTTAAAAGCTAAAATTTCCGCTATACATTTGTAAGTCTTTGGTTTTGTTTCAGTTTGCGAATTGATGTTTACTAAATATGCTTCTATGTTTTTTTGATTTAGAATATGATTTGGGTCTTCGTTTTGTTTATTTATTTTTTGTACAAAAAAGCCAATTAAGAAAAACAGAAGGGAAACGAAATGTCTAATTAATTTAAATTTTGGTTTTAAAATGGCATAAAAGCTCACTAATAGAACCACTAAGAAAATCGAAAAAAATAGTGTTGTTGATACCTTGATTACTTCTGAAATAAGAATCCCTGAAATGAGGGAAAGAAGAAATCTAAAAGCAGGAACGGCCTTTAGGTTTAACATTAGTAGGACTCTTTTTGATTAGGGAAATCTCCCGATTTCACATCAGATATATAATTTACAAAAGCTGTATTCATACTATTTGCCAAATCGGCATATCTTCTTAAAAAACGTGGAGAGAAGTCTTTATTTATTCCAAGCATGTCGTGAATTACTAAAATTTGACCATCACATCCATTTCCAGCACCTATTCCTATGGTTGGGATTTCGAATCTTTGGCTTACTTGCGTGGCAAGTTTTGAGGGTATTTTCTCTAAAACTACTGCGAAACATCCTAAATTTTGAAGTAGCTCTGTATTTTCTAAAAGCTCATTCGCTTCGTCTTTCTCTTTTGCCCTAACCGCATAAGTGCCAAATTTATAAATAGATTGTGGCGTTAATCCTAAATGACCCATAACAGGAATACCAGCACTTATTACTCTTGCAATAGAATCTTGAATTTCTTTTCCACCTTCCATTTTAACAGCATGAGCACCAGACTCCTTCATGATTTTAATAGCTGATCGTAAAGCCTCTTCAGAATTTCCTTGATAACTACCAAAAGGTAAGTCTACGACTACTAATGCTCTTTTTACGGCTCTTACTACACCTTGGGCATGATATATCATTTGGTCTAGGGTAATGGGTAAAGTTGTTTCATGCCCTGCCATTACATTAGAAGCAGAGTCCCCAACCAAAATGAGTTCAATGCCTGCAGCATCAACTAAACTGGCCATTGAAAAATCATAAGCAGTTAGACAGACTATCTTTTCTTTTTTTGATTTTAGATCTTTAAGTGTTTGGGTTGTTACTCTTTTTATTTCTGAATGTATTGACATAAAATATATTATTTATTTTCAAGCCAAGGCTCGGGGTTAAGTTTATCAAAGTTATGCCATATTTGAAAATTTATTTCAGGTGAACCATCTTTTGTTGCCACAGTGCCTAAAGTTTGGTTCATATTTACTTTGTCATTAATAGAAACATTTATAGTATTTAAATTAGCATATACAGTATAAAATTCTCCATGTTGAATTGCTACTACATTGTTAAGACCTGGTATTTGAGAAATATCTAATACTGTTCCTTCAAATACTGCATGTACTGCTGCATTAGGACTGGTTTGGATGTCAATACCATTGTTGTCAACTTTTAAACCTTTTAATACTGGATGGTTTTTTACACCGAATTTATCTGATATAAATCCTTCGGCAGGCCAAGCTAATTTTGATTTAAAAGAAGCAAAATTTCTTTTAGAAGATTTTGATGAAGTATTTTCATCAGTTGTTGCTAATGCACTTTCCTTTTCGACATTCTTAACGGAATTCTCATTTTTTTTTGATAACATCTTTTTTTCTGCCTCTTCTCTTTCTTTTATAGATTCTCTCCTTGAGGCAGGTATTTTTCTATTTAATTGATCTTTTTCAATTATTCTGGAAATTAGGTTATTCAGATTTCGAACCGCTGTTTTAGATTTTTCCATCTCCTCTTTTAAAGCCCCTTCTTTCAAAGTTAAATCTGCTACGATGAGTCCTTGTCTTTCTTTAAGTACTTCTAAATTTTTAGATTCTATTTTTATACTTTCAATTATAGCTTGTTGTTTTATTTTTTTTTCTAATAGCGTTCTTTGTCGCTGCTTTAGCATTTCTCCAATTTTATTTATCTGAACTAGTTGGTGTTTTCTGCTCTCCGTGTATTGTTCTAGATATTTATATCGCATAAATAATTCATTTAAAGAACCGGAGGAAAATAGAAATCCAAGTTTGGTTAGTTTGTTGCTGTTTTTTGAAGAGCGATATAATGTTTGAGCATATTCAATTTGTAAAGCCTTTAGTTGATTAGTTAATTCGTTTTGTGCTTTTACAAGTTCACTCATTTCTCCTTTAATAAGTTCTATGTCTTCCCTTGCCAAAGAGATACTATTTTCTTGATTTTCAATTTGTTGGATGATAGCTTTTATTTGGCCGACGGTATTTTCTCTTTCTTTTTGAGTTTCATTTAATATTTTTTTTGTTTGAATTATTTTAGCCAAGTTTGCTTTTTTCTCCTTTTCTAGTATCGTACGGCTTTTTTGGGCTAAAGTACTAAACATAAAAGAATGAAGAAGAATAAGTACAATATGAAAACTTTTTTTCATCTATTATTTATTACAAGAGACTCGAGCTATAAAACGTAATATTTTCTCAAAAATTAGGAATTTTTTCCAAGGTGTATCCTTTAGGTACATTGTATGGGAAACGGATGTTTCTATCTAAAAAGTCAAATTTTAAATGTTCTATTTCAATACTAATATCTTTTGGTTTTAAAGGATTTAAAGAAGAAATTATAACTGTGATAATTCTAGGGACAACCTTTTCATCTGCTGTAGTGAAATTTTTATAGTCAATAGTTAAATTAGTATTAGATTTTTCGTCTTTTGCTTTTATTGAAAATAGTTTATTTAATATCAAATCAAATTTATTTAGAATTTCAATGTCATTTCTTTTCTGCAAAATACTTTTATAATTTATTTCTGAATTAAATATATCGCTAGTATCAATGGGAATAGCAAGATTACCAATTAAGAGCGATTGTAGCATGGCAAATGTAAGATTGAAGTTAAATTGCTTATTGATTTCATCAAAGCTAAGTTTATAATAATTTCTATTCAATCTATCCATAAAAAATATTGAATCTGGATTTATGGAAGCTCTAGCTGCTTCTAAACCTAAAGTAATAGAAATCCAAATTGTACTGTCTTTTGCCATATGTATATTTGCTGGAAAATTTTGATTCATTTTTTCTGATTTAAAACTTATTTTTGTTTTAATCTTTATTTTATCAAAACCTGTTTGCTCTGTATTAAAAGTATATTTCACCTTTTCTATTTTCTCAGGAATTACAATTACTGAATCAACAGACTGAATAACTTCTTTTGGTAATGTTATTTCAATTTCATTCTTTTTTAATTTATGACGTTTGCAAGAAGCCATAAACATAATTAATACACAAAAAAATAAAAGTTTTAATCTTTGCATTTTATTCTATCAATATTCCTTCCTTGGCTTTTCTTTCTAAAATTTTATTTGTAGGATTTTTTAAAAAGGCCTTTTTCCAATATTCAATTGCATTCTCTTTTTGACCAAGTTTAAATTCTATGTCGCCTTTATGTTCTAATATATTTGAACTTGGGTTTGTTGTATTTGTTAAAGCTAAATTAATTATAGAATTTGCTTGAGTAAAATCTCCCATTTGAAAAAGTATAAATGCCTTAGTGTCTAAATAATCTGCATTTTTGGGATAGTTAGCTAATAATGTTTCTATTAACATATTGCTTTTTGTTAAATCCTTTTTCCTAGAAGCTAAAAATAAACTATAATTATTTAGAACATGTTCATTGGTGGGATTTGATTTCAAGACTGTTTCGTATGCGAGCTCAGATTTTTCATATAACTTTAGTTCTTGATAAAGGTCTCCTAAATTAGCGTTAATATGATTTTTTAAATCTTTGTTTTGATCAGAGAGGTTCCTAGCCTCTTCAAAAGCTAAAATAGCTTCGGAAAAGTTTTTTTTCAGTTTATGACCAAATCCATTATGATACCATAGAAAACCTTGGTTTGGAAACAATTCTAAAGCTTTTTCTGTATGTTTTATAAGGTCATCAATTAATCCGAGTTTTGTGTCTAGTTCCACTATTGCCATCCATGTTTCAAAAGTAGCATAGTCGTTTTTAATGGCAATTAAATAAGTGTCTCTAGCATTTAATAAATTCTTGTTTTTTACTAACAGATCTGCTTTGATAATATAAGACCTCGCCTCATTGGGATGCTGAGCTATGATTTGGTCTATGAAAGTTATTTGATTCGTTAATTCAGTTTCATTAAGGTTTTTGCCCAAAATCAATAATTGATTCGATATGATCTTGTTTTTGATATTCGGGAGCATATTATCTTGTGATATAACTCTTTCTAGCAAATCCTGATTTTTTTCTCGATTTTTTTGGTTTAGAAAAACATCGGATAGTAAGGCATAGGCTTCAAAAAAATTTGGATTTTCTTCCAAAGACTTGTTTAATAATTCTATAGCTTCAGTGGTTCTATTGTTTTGAAGCATTAATTGGGCTTGTTGAATTAAATATTCAGGTTCTTTTTTAATAAACTTTGTGCCTTCTTTTAATGCTGCATCTACTTTGTTTCTTTTAATGAGAAGCAGTTGTTTTTTTTGTGTAATTTCTTCTGTTGGTCCAAATATTTTTTCCATTTCACCAAAAGTTTTTAAGACTTCTGACTCTTTACCTTCTGTAATTAATAGATCAGTGAGTATAAAATAATTATTTGAAACAAGAGGTTTTAGTTTAATTAGTTTTTTAATCGAAGAAATAGCATCTGAATAATTTTGGTTTTTAACTAAAAGATCAATATAATTTTGTAAATAATAATAATTGGAATTATCTAATTCGTAAGCTTTTTTTGCATTAATTAGACTCTCCGCATATTTGTTAAGAATATTTTCACTTTTTGAGAGCATGTAAAAGACACCAGCGTTATCGCCAAAGTTTGAAAGAATTGATTTAAATTCAGCTGCTGCTTTGTCGTGGTTTTCTGTTAGATAGAACTTCATTGCATAAAGAAAAGCCAATTCTGTTTTCTGCTCCTGTGCTCCAATTGTAGTTTCGCTAGGGTCTCCTACAGCAACTTGGGCAAAAAGTGCCTTTGAAAAAAACAGTATAAAAAGGAATAATCTCATTACAATTTGTATTTGAAAAACTTTAATATTACCTAATTTAATATAGGTATTGTTGCACTTAAATTTTTTATAAAGAATCGAAATGCTATTTTTGTTTTAAGGAAATTTGTTAAAGATTTAAAAAACGTAAAATTGACGAATTTGTTACAAAAAATCAAGCTATCTACCCTTATATTATAAATTATGGCAAAGCAAAGTAAGCAAAGAAAACCGTATGTCGAAACATCCTTAGATTCGAACTCAAATAACACGGTAGCGTATTCTCCTTTTCTTGTTTTTGGAGGTATTTTAGCCTTAGTGTTCATTGTGTACGGGTATATTTGGCAAAATGGATTGGTTTGGGATGATGACCCCTACATAACTTTAAATGAAGCAGTAAAAAACTTTGATGTAAAGGCCTTAATTACAGGATTTCATGTCGGTAATTATCATCCGCTAACCATGTTATCTCTAGGTTTAGAGTACCTTTTGGTGGGCGAAAAGGCCTGGTTATATCATCTCAATAATCTTGTTATACATAGTTTAAATTGCTTTGTACTTTACAAGATTTTCCATTATTTGAAATTTTCACAAACTTTCCTTTTAATTTTTGTTGCATTGTTTGCCGTACACCCAATGCACGTAGAATCCGTGGCTTGGGCTGCAGAAAGGAAAGACGTACTTTATACTTTTTTTTTATTGTTTTCAATATATTATTATCTAAAGTTCTCGAAAGAAAATTCAACAAAATACTATCTAATTTCCATTCTGCTATTTGTGGCTTCGTGTTTATCAAAAGGAATGGCCGTAGTTTTACCAGCATTGTTGTTCATAACAGATTGGTGGATGTTAAAGAAGCCTTTGAGTTTGAAAAATTCCATAGAAAAAATACCATTCTTTGCAATAACTTTAATTTTTGCGTATATAGCTACAACAGCTCAAAAAGAAGCCGGAGCGGATGCAACTTCAGTAATTAAAGCCGCCTTTTCTGGATCCGAACGTTTTAAAATTGTAAGTTATTCTTATCTTTTTTACTGGATTAAGACCGTAGCACCAATAAATCTTTTACCTTTTTATCCCTATCCAACAAAAATTGGTGGAAATATACCTGGTTTATATAATTTGGCTGTAATAGGTATTGTTTTGTTTGGAGTAGCCACTTATTGGCTTGGAAGAAAGAATAAAATGATTTGGTGGGCGGTAAGTTTTTTTACGATTTCTATTTCAACAGTTATTCAAATTTTGCCAGTAGGAAGTGCAATCGTAGCAGACCGATATTATTATCTTTCTTCTATTGGACCATTGTTTTTATTTGCTTGGTTATTTTCAGAAAGAATAGAAAAAGGTTCTAAAATCTTTAAAAGTGTAGCTTTCGTTTTTATTGTTTTTTATGGCTTGATGGCCTTTTTTCAAACTAAACATTGGAAAAACGGATATACTTTATTTAAGCCAGCAGAAAAATTTTATCCAGAAGACGCCATGGTCTTGAGTAATATAGGTTGGTATCATTTAGGTCAAAAAGAATTTCCAACTGCAAAAGCTTACCTAATGCGTTCTGACAATAACGGCTTTAAAAATGCCGATGTTTGTAGAACTATAGGTTCTATGTTTATAGATGAAGGAGATTATAAAACTGCATTAACATATTTAGAAAGAGCCCAACTTTTTTTGCCTAAAAACCCTAGAACCGATTGGCTAACTGCTTTGGCTCATCAAAAATTAAATAATTTCGATGCCGCTTTGCCATTTAGTGAAATTGCCATTAAAGCACAGCCCGAAAACTTTGAATATTTAAATACCCATTCACAAATCTTAATGGGCTTAAAAAGATTTGATGAATCGAATAAAATAATAGAGAAGTTAATACAATTAAAGCCAGAAAATTTAGATTCTTATTTAAATATAGCTTACACAAAAAGGTTAGAAGGATATTTAGCAGAAGAGGTGAAATTATTAGAAGAGTTAATTAGGAAGAATCCTAGCTATTTACCAGCTTATAGAAATATTGGGGTGACTTTGAGCGATTTGGGCAGACATAACGAGGCGGTTGAATATTGGAAAAAGGCAATTGCTTTTGACAATACCGGAGATTATGAATACAATATTGGGATAAATTTTGCCATGAGAGGGCAATTAGATGTAGCCAAAGAATGGTATATTAAGGCCGCTAAAAAAGGAAAATTAGAAGCACAACAAATTTTGAAAACTAATGGTGTGATTTTTTAACAGGATTTAGTTTCTTTTCCAGAGTTTTTTTTGCTAAATACTTTGCATAAATAGATTGCATACTTCCTCTATATTGTAAAGCCTCTTTGTGGCTATATTTCTCTATTAAAGCTTTATCTATGCTATTATATTTGTTAAAGTTTTTTATTTTATTTAGGTGATAAATAGTTGCTTTATCTTTTATTTTTAAGAATGTAAATTGGTTTAAAAAATTTGATAAAGTACCAGTAATGCTGCATAAGAACACAATTGAAATTAATAAATTCTTTTTACCTTTTTGAAAACTTTCATAAAACTGTTCTGCAAAACAAAAATGTATTATTAAAATTGGGAAAATAGAAGTTTTAATTAAAAAATCATTGTAAACCCCAATCCTAATTGTTGCACATAAAAAAATAGATATAAAAAAAGAAGAAATGAAAATTTTATTATTCCAAGTTGAATTTTTTTGGTATGAAAAGAAATAAAAAATGAAAATATTAAAGAAACAAAACAGTAAAAAACTTAAAGCCCAATTTTTTTCATGATAAGCGGGCATAAAAATAAACTTTGTGGCGGTTAGGTTGCTATTAAAAAAAACCGCAATTGGAATTACCGCCAGTGTGATTAGAAATAAGCCCATTAAAAACCTACGATTATTAAAAATTGAAAAATCTTTTTTTATCAAAAATATCCATAAATAATTTATTAGAATTATTAATGAAAAGCTTATTGACAAAAAAGGGCTCCAAGTTAAAAATACAGGAATTAGAAGAATACAATAAACTATTTTATTGCTTTTGCTAAATTCGTTTAAAACTAAACTTGCTGCAATAATTGAGGGGATAAGTTGATTAGGCTCCCATTGTAAAGCCTTGAAAAAATCATGTAGCCACATTTTATTTTCTAGAAATACCATTTTTGAATAAAAGCCTGAGGATACTAAATTTAGGAAATAAATGGATGGAGTAGATATTAAAGTAGCAATTAGTAATTTTTTGATATTTTTTTTGAAATATAATAATGTCCATATAAATGCCAAAACCAATCCAAAAGTAATGGAAATAAAGTTCATTAATTTTAACGATATTCCTGTTAAATAAGCAATGCCACTAGGAGTAATGTAATACCCAAAATAATAGGCTAAAAAGGTGTTGTTTTCTTTAATAATTAAAGGCCATTCTGAATCGAGTAGGTTATTTAATTTTGCATTATGAGCCCAAAAGTCATAAACTTGAGGTGAGAAATCCCCTGTGCCAGAAAAAATCACAAAAAACACGGATAATACTAAACAATAGCTTAAATATTTTATTTCAATTTTTTGAGAAAGGAAGTCATTGTCTAATTTTGGATATAGAAGAATTATTCCTCCTAAAAAAAAACAAATTGAAAGAATTGCAAATTCTAAATCAAACCAAAAGTATAAAAAAAGCAAGTTGGGTACGATAAGATAAACGCAAGTTAGTATGAGTAACTTTGATATTTTCATTAAGCACTTAAGGTCTGGTTATCGAGAGTTTTTATCAATCGGATTAGGATAATATATTTGAAGGTGCAAATTTAAAAGCGAAATTTTGAAAAACAAATCTAGAAGGGTTTATAACTGTTGATTCCCTAATTCATCTAATAATTGATTATAAATTTTAAAGCGCTTTTCTTGAATTTTTGCATTAGCTATTAATTCGGCTTTATTGAATCCTCCTTGATAATAACGTTGTACCCAAGGCAAAGTGGCAATGGCTGCCTCTAGCGGAGTATTAATTAGGGCTGAACGAATACCTAAAAACATTAAGCCTCCGGTCAATATAAATGAGTTTAAACCATTTTTTAAATCTCCTACATAGAGCTGGCCTAAGCCTGGCATTATCATACTAAGTATTTTGGCTTTTTTGGGATTTATCCTGCTTACCTTTTCATTTTTTCTAAAGAGTTGATCTACTTTCATCGTGTCTGGAATTAGCGTTTTAAAGAGCTTTTCTGAGTTAGAAAAATCATTTTTTGCAAAGCTTATTATGCCTTCAAATGTGGTTTTCTCTTTAAGTTGTTCTTTGGTAAGTTTATTGCTGAGATTTAAAATTTCTACTTCAGCGAAATCTATTTGTTGTAGAATTAAATAAGAGGATACTTTTTTTAGAATGTACTGGTTTTTTAGAACGGAATCTTCGGTTCCAAAATAGGCCAATTCGAAGTAATTTGCAGCTTCTACATATTCCTTAGATTTAAAAAGGCAATCAGCTATATTTGGGTAAATGGCTTTTCGGAATCTACCAACACTGTCAAAAAATAAAACTCTTTTATATGCCTCTACGGCTAATTCATATGACTTATTGTCGTATAAAGAATTTGCTAAAGCATAAGTTTTCTCGATATTTTGACCACAAACCCAAAGGCTTTTAATAATAAGCATTAAAATAATTACTAGCCTCATGTTGTAAAATATTGATTTTCTTTTTATTGTAATCTTTTGCTGATTTCACAGATCCGTAAATATTTCCCAAGTAGAATCCTGTTGCAATACCACCATTTAGCCATCCTCTATAATTATTTACCCCGTGTTTATTAAAATTCCTATACGAGTTAAAGGATAATGCACTTATAAAAACGAATGATATTAAACCGTCTTTCCAATTTTTTGAATAAAATTTTCCACTTCCTGGTAGCAAAGTAGATAATATTCCTGCCAGAGCAGGACTTTTTAAGTTTTGTTTTTGCCCTTTATTTAGAATTTCCACATATTCAATGGCTAAAGGGTTGTCTTTCTTTTCTATTTTATCGAGCTTAGCTTTTGCTGTTTTAAATGAATTATCAAAAATTGCCACTGTAGCTCCTAAAAGTAATTTATTGTCATAACTTATATTTTTGGATTCATTAAAAAAACTTTCTGAGGCTTTCCAATCTCTTTTTTCCATTAATAATTTAGAATATTCAATAGCGATTGGATAAGGCAGATTATTTATTTCT
>JANNWE010000401.1:0-10907 GCA_031414675.1 Cytophagaceae bacterium | reverse complement strand
GTTTCTTAAAATAGTTAGCTTATAAAATCATGTACATTATAATTTCACAACCTAACTATATATTTCTATTGAAAATTTTATTAATAAGGTTATAATTTTAATATTTTATAAAAGCTATTATTTAAGTTTTTATATATAAATTTTATATATAAAATGGTACTACAAAGTTAAAACAATAGGTTTTTAAGTACTAAGTGTATTGTTTCAAATGCTTAGTTTATTGTTGCAGAAATTTAGTATTCTACTACAAGAAATTTACTTAAGAAATTCATTTTAGATATATAATAAACGCGATATAGGATTTTTTATCATTTAATTTTCATAAATGGGCTTTTTAATAAAAACCAAAAAGATTGCCTTTCCTTTGAGTCAAATTCTGTCAAGCCATATTTTATTTCTTTGACTGGTAATTCTTTATAAGTACCAAAAAGTTTATCCCAAAAAATAAAGATATTGCCATAATTTGAATCTGTAAACTCTTGATTCTGATGATGATGTACCTTATGAAAATTGGGGCTTACAATAATTTTACCAAGCGTTTTATCAAACCAAGATGGAAAAATAAAATTGCTGTGGTGGGCTAAAAATAGCGGTAAGTATACTATAAAATTAAAAGAGATAATTTGCAAATCTAAACCAAAAACCAGGGTGGCCATTAGGATGGAGCTATTGTCCAGAAACCAATCGAAGGGATGAAATCTGAAATAAGTAGTGCTATCCATAGTTGTATCGCTGTGGTGCACCCGATGAAATCGCCACAAGACAGAAATAGTATGATAGCCTCTATGAAACCAATAGGAAACAAAATCGATGCAAAATACACCTAAAACTACTTTTATTGGGTAGGGAACTTGAACTAGATGGAATAATCCAATATTGTTTTTTTCTATGTAATTTACCCCTGCAACCACAATAAATGCCAAACTAAAATTGATAAGCATATAGCCCAATTGTAAAGGGATGCCATTCAACAAATGTGATGTACGTTTTGGAGATAAAGATGCTCTGTTTATAATCTGTTCTAAAGAAAAAAATATAAATAGTAGGGACAAACTTAAAATGTCAGTATTCAGGTTTATGAGTTTTTGAAAAAGTGATTCCATTTATCTTTTATTTAGCGCTTAGCCTTTATTTTACGTTAATTTTAACGCTTCTTTTTGATTACTTTTTTTGTATCAATTATTTCTTTTTTCTCAAGTTTATACATTCCTGAATCAGCATAGGTGGCCGCTTCTTTTAGTTTGGTTTCAAATTCATTTATTTTTTCTAGATCACCTTTTGTTTTATAGTTTTTTAATAATTCAAAATAGATCATTGCCGATTTTGGGAATCGTTTTAGCAATTCCAGATATTTTTCAATTGACTTATCAATTTTTCCTTCTTTTTCATGCATTCTGGCAATGCTAAAAGCCACTGGTCGTGCATACAAAGGAGGCTCGCCATAGCCTAAATCTATTTCTTGTTTTTCGGCCTTTTTTAATAATTTTAGTGCCTCTGCAAATTCTCCTTTTTCAATTAAAATATTCCCCTGAAGCTCTAAAGAGGCAGTATTTAACGTGCTTTGTAACCATTTGCTCATGGTACTGTCCTTGCCTGTTTGATTTTGATTTCTCCAAAGTAGAGCGTCCAAGCTATTAGAAAATTGGATAGCCTCGGTTAATTTATTTTTTGTAATAGCATTCATTCCTTGAGTGAAAATTTGCAATGCATTTTTATATTCCATTTGGCCAAATTTATAAACGGAATCTTTGTTGTTAACCAATTCAAATTGGGCCGTTGCTTTTTCCCAATTGCCAAAGGCCATTTCCATGCGTGCGGGTGCCAATATGCCTTGATTAAAAAATGTGCCTTGGTAAATCTTTTTGCGGTCTTTATTTACGGTCATATTTTTAAGTTTTTCAGCATAGAAAAGGGCCTCATTGTGTCTTCCATCGTGGGCTGAATTGTTAATCAAATAGTTGATATTGTGAATGTAATTCCAATTGTCTACTTCCTGAATACCCTCGGTTTTCATGTAGGTGGAGTCGGTTTTTACTGCCGCCACAAATGAATCGTGCGCTCGTTTGTAGTCCCCTACACGGTTATAAATGTGGCCAGGCATGTGTACGATGTGGCCAGAATAGGGTGCAAGCGAAGTTAGTATATCAGCAGATTGGAGGGCTTTTTCTGGACAGCAGTCTTCCATTAAGTGAATCCAATAATGATGAAAACCGTGGTTGTTGGGTTCCATTCTTTGTACGTCTTTCAGTAAAAATTCAGAATACATTTGGCCTTCCATTGGCTTTTTGTCTGTATCGAAACCTGCCATTTTATCTAAAGCCAAAAACAATTTAGCATCTATATCTTCTGGAAACTTATGAATAAGGTAATCCATTTTTTTATATATTTCTGTACTTGCTTTTTCTTTTAATGAATCGCTCAGAATGGTAATTTCTCCATATAATTTCTCCTTTTCATTAGCCTTTTTGAGTAATTTTTTTATTTGCTTTATTGCATTTTTTTTGCTGGCTTTCAATACGGAGTCTTCATCGGGTCCTGGCATTTGATACAGGCCCCAATAAGGCATTATAGCTGTGGAATCAAGTCTTATAGCTTCTTTAAATGCCCGATAAGCTTCGAAATCCCAAAAATCATGTAAGAGATTTAGGCCTTGATTAAAATATTTTTGACAGGAATCTGATTTGGTTTCAATTTTCATATTGGAGGCACCAATGTCTTTCATTAATTTAGGTGCAGGCAAATTATGGATATAGAAATTTTGTGTCCTTGAGGCTAGCATATGAGCCAAATGGCTATGTCCACTAGTACCAGTTTTGGTGTCATCCACATGATGGTCATGTTGAGCCATTGTTGTAACGGAGGAACTAAGGAAAAGAATAAAAGCTAGTTTTTTCATTAAGGTTATAGGGGAAGTTAAATTTTGATTTTGGAATGAAAGAATTGTTTTAAATTGATTTAACTAATACGAATGTTAAAAAATAAATTTGATTAGAGAATTCTTTTAATAATTTCAAAAATACCGATTGGTTTAACAAATATTAAAAGTTTTTTTAATACTTATCAAACCAATCTACAATATCTATAATTGTTTTTAAAACTTCTTAGGAATTTGATTTTTTTTAGTTTCTTTTTATTCCGCAAAAGAAGATTTTTTTTGAAGCCTTATCTATCGTTTAAAAGGCTGTATCTTCCAATACGTCAAACTTCTCCAGAGCCATTCTAAAGGACCAAACAAGAAATATTTTAACCATATTGGGCTGATAATCAATTGAAACACCCAAATAGCAAATACAACAAAATATATTTGGTAATAATCAAATTCGCCGAAGTAATTTAAGCCATATCCAAAAAAGAACAGTGTACAAACAATAGAATGCGTAATATAATTGGTAAAAGCCATTCGGCCTACTGCCACTAAACGACTAAATAAACCTGAAGCAATCCCCGCTTTATATAGCAGAATTAATGCTGATGCGTGAGCCATTACCAATAGTATTCTTTGAAATGGATAAATTAAGTTAACCCAATTGATAGACACTTGTTCCATGCGGGCAAGATTGGCCTCTAACACTG
The DNA here is from genome assembly GCA_031414675.1 of Cytophagaceae bacterium. GTDB lineage: Bacteria > Bacteroidota > Bacteroidia > Cytophagales > Spirosomataceae > Leadbetterella. The sequence continues at coordinate 7,334 of JANNWE010000401.1, read as the reverse complement.
AAAAGTTTTGGAAATAAAAATAATTGGCATACATCACTAAAGGTAAGCCAATTCCATAACCTACTTTTAGGACTTTCCAGTAATCTTTATTGGACCAAGAGCCCGTCAAGAATCCCCACTTAAATAGTGCCAATCCCAAAAGCATCAATGCTAAAGAATCCCAAACTTCAAAAGGAAGGTATTTTGTTTGAATGTCAACTGCAATGGGACGTAAATAGCTAGCAACTGTACCATAATCAGACTTCATTTTTTTGGTGTTTGCTTTGGCGTCTTCGCGATTTGGAATCATTGACTTTTCAATTTCTCGCCATTCTGTCAAGGCTTTAGTTTGAGCATTTGTTAAGATTTTGTTTTCGGTTTTGGCTTTTATGGCTTCGGAATATACGATTCGTTTTTGACGGATGTCTTGATATTGAAGGGTGCCAGCAACAAAGCTTACCACCGCAACAATTGGCACAGCCCAAACCAAGTATTTAGGGGGAACATTGCGAAATAAATACAAAATCATTCCACAAACGGCGTATAGATAGAGAATCTCACCAATCCAAAGTATAAGGTGTGAATGTATCAATCCCAATAAAAGTAACCAGAACATTCTTCGATAAAACAATGCATGAACCGAAACTCCTTTTGTGCCTTTATTGGAAATAAACAGGAGAACGCCCGCTCCAAAAACTATTCCAAACATGGCTCTCATTTTTCCCTCGAAAAGGACTCCGATGATTTGAAACACCCAAAAATTTACACTACATGGGTCGTTTTTAAAGGCTTCAAAGGAATAATCAGGCATAGAAAAACCTGGGATATTCATAAGTAAAATGCCCAAAAGGGCGAAGCCTCTCAGCATGTCGATGGTGGTAATTCGGTTTGTTTCAGATACTGGTGCTCTGTCTGCCGGTTCTTGCTCTAAAATTGGTCTTTCCATACAATTATATAGGGTTTAAATTGAATATTTAAAACAAAAAGAACACGCAAATTTGCGTATTCTTTTTTTTAATAAATAAGTTAGTAAAATAAATTTTTTGAATAAGAATTCTTATTTAGAACTCAATTCAGGCCTTAAGGTCATCATTTCAGACCAGTAGTTTGCTGTATTTTCTTGCAACAAACCCAAAAAGTTTTCATAGGAATCTTCTCCATTGGCCATCTCGTACCGCTTTTTTTGAAATGAAGCTCCAGAATTTTCTAGGTCTTTAAATCCATTTTTTAGCCTGTAGACCATAGAAAATCTTTGATTTCCCGAGTTTACAGTCCGATACACCGCTACGGAAAGTCCACCCAATTTCCAACCTTTTTTAAGGTCTATTATGCCATCGTAAATCTTAGTTGCATATCCGATTTTTGGGTACCAATGCGTAATGGTAATTTTGTCCGAAAAATTACCTAAGGCAATCGTACTTAAAGAATCATTGAACATTAAATAGTCACTGGAATATTTATCTGTCATGTAAATTGCCATATTCTTATTCCAATCTGCAGTGTGTTCGGCACCTAAATCTCCTCTATTATCCATTCCAACGAAGTTAGAAGGCCCTTCAGAAATCATGTATCCACCCGCATCGGGGCCTGACATGATTTCATAAACTCGCCATTTGGCATCCCCGCTATGGTATTTTTGAGAATGGTTAGCTAAGGCTTTTTCAAATTCAGCTACTTTGTCAACTTTTGCAAATACCTTTTGCACATTCATTAAGTTTTTTGACTGACTTAAAGCCAAAAAAGGAACAAAAAAGAACAAAATACCTGCCTTTTTAAGAGAAAGGCTAATTTTGGTTTTCATTTTTTTATAGTTTTAAATTTATTATTTTTCTTTAGCATCATCATTGCTAATATCTCTGAGGCAAATATATTTTCCATCGCGTTTTTCCCAGATAGCCATGTACTTTCCAGTATAAGTTACTTTGCCAGATGCATCTTTTACAGTTGTTTTTCCTATTTCAGTAACTTGGTTTTCATTTCCAAAAACATCAGCAACTTCATAAGCAACTGTAGTACCTTTTGCTTTTTTTGATAGATTAGCTTCTATGTCTTTTAGGATTTCAGCTTTGCCTGTTGTTGTCGGCTTGTTATTCGTTAAACTTTGAGCATCATCGGCATACATAGCGGCCAAAGCAGGAGCATCGCGTTCATTATCCGCTTTTGCCCAAGCGTTTTCTAGCGTTTGAATTTCCGCTTTAATTGCCATCATGTCTGGTTTTGCAATTTCCGGTACAGCTGCTTCTTCTACCTTTGTGGTTTTGTTACAGCTTAAAATACATAATGACATGGCAATACTTAAGATAGATAGTTTGATTTGTTTCGTTCTCATAGTTTTAAAATTTATTGTTTTACCTACTCTTCCGATAGCTATCGGAACGGTTTTCGGCTGCCCCGTTTTTTAAAATATTAATTGGAAAAATTGAGGTGTGCTATCACACACCTCATAACTCTAGTTTTTTTAAATTTTTTGTTCAAAGTTTTTTTGTAAGGCATACCTAAAATCTAAGAACTTTATTTTTCTTTTACGTCATCATTACTAATATCTCTTACGCACACATATTTTCCATCGCGTTTCTCCCAAATAGCCATGTACTTTCCTGTATAAGTTACTTTACCTGTCGAATCTTTTACTGTTGTTTTTCCAACCTCTGTTACTTGGTTTTCATCTCCAAACACATCTTGAATATCAAAAGCTATCGTTGACCCTTTTACTCTTTTGGCTATTCCAGCTTCAAGGTCTTTTAAAAGGGCTTCTTTTCCACTTATTGTTGGTCTATTATTCGATAAACTTTGGGCATCTTCGGCATAGATTGCTGTCAAAGCAGCTGCATTTCTCTCATTATCGGCTTTTGCCCAAGCGTTTTCTATGGTTTGGATTTCAGCTTTTACAGCAGCCATGTCTGTTTTTGCCATTTCAGCAGATTCGGTAGTTTCTTCAACAGCTTTAGTGCAGCTAAACGTTAAAATTGCAAAGGCAACACAAGTGCTTGCGAATTTGATTAAATCAGAGTTTTTTTTCATTTTAGTTTTTTTTTAATGGAGCAATGCTCCATTTTGTGATTAAAATTTATTTCGAAAGTGTTTAAAATTATGATATTGTTACCTACCAGTATACATTACTCTTTCCCAAAGTTCATGGTTTGTGATGGTGTATAGGCTACCAATTTTTGTCGAAAATGCATCCCATTTTTTTCCAGGGTTAAGTTTCTCATATTCTTCGGAAATGGTAGGTAAACCCGATGAGTTTTTTAAGGCATCTGTTAGGTTTGCATAATCATATCCTACCGTAAACATGGGTCCAGACGAAACCATATCTTCCCAAAGATTTCTTGATAATGTTTTGCCATTTTTTATGGCTAATTCTAGGGTTGGCTGAAGCTCTGTGAGCATTTTCAAATATTCAGTACGATTATCTCCATTAATACTTACTTGTCTGATTTGCAAATATTTACCTCCCTGAGTACCCGCCCCAAGTCTGTGCACATATAAGCCTCCACCCACAATGGTACGGGCTCTTTCAATAGTGGTAGCCGTATTTATTTCCATGGCATTCATGCCTTTGGTAATAATATCCCAATTGAAACTATTGTTTTTGTCCTCTAAGCTTTTGGCGTTGGCATAAACTGTAACTGTAATGTATTCATGTGTAACATTGGCACCAGATGGATACATCCTTCGGTACAATTGCCAGCTCAAAATGTTTTTATTGGCAATGCGGTTCATGTGTACTTTTTTCCAAACTGCTTCACCAGCCAAGTATTCATCACCCATACCGGGTGCAACTTTCATAAATTCCACTTCTGCGAGTGGCGACTCTGTGGTTTGAGCTAGTAGATTAATCTTTGCACCTAGTAATATGCAAATCAGAATGGAGAGAATTGAGATTGTTTTTTTCATGATTATAAAATTTATTGTTTTGCCTACTCTTTCGATTGCTATCGGAACGGTTTTCGGCTTACCCGTTTGTTTTTATTAATTAAGAATTTAAGAAGTAAAAATTGGTCAAAGTAAGTGGGTGATTTCAAATCACCCATTGACTTTTAAGCCCTTATTTCTTGGACGTATTTTAGGGTGGTGTCAACTTGAATCCCAATTGTGTCATCATATACAGTCTGTCATAGTAAATTCGAGAAGTGACTATCTTACTGTTTTCTATTCGACTAGTACTTTGATAAGGGAAAGAAACCGTTTTGCCATCTTGGGTGAAGGTAAAAGTACCCCATTGATACACCCAATTGCCTTTAAATGGACCTTGCAAGATCTTAGAAGTCTGCTGGACGAAAGATACTTTGCGATTGGTGCTTGTTTTAAAACCACCATCTACCCAGCCTTTAATAGTTTGTTCTGCCGTGCTTGAGTCTATCGGACTGGGGCCATACATCATTGCCTTGTCTGATAATAGATTCTTCATTTTGGCAACATCGCCTGCAGCAATTGCATTCGAATAGTCTGCTGCGATTTTTAGGTCGGCTTCTGCATTTGGGTTTTCAACAACCACTTCCTTGTAGGGTAGTTGTTGTGCTTTGCACAGGTTTGTTTTTGAAAAGCAGATAGTAATGATTGCAACGAGTAAGAAAAATTTGTTTGTTTTCATGTTTTTTAAATTTAAATATTTAATGCCTACTCTTCCGATAGCTATCGGAACGGTTTTCGGCGGCCCCGTTTTTTTTATTTTAAGCTTTCCAAAATACATAGCTTGTTTTTTTGCCATTATATTCAGAATTCATGGAACATTTTATGGCACCCGATCCTAAAATTTCAAAAGTTAAGGTTCTAGAATTTCCTTTCGGTAAACCAGGATATTCGAAAGTGTTATGACCAATGTATTTAAATTCATTGCCAAAAACCTCATTTTTACTCCATAAAGACGAATTATACTTGAAAAATTCGATAGTTTTGGTTTTATCTTTTTCGTTGGTATACTTACCCAATAATTTATCTAGAGATGCTGGTTCAGCCTGCATTACTTTAGCCATTGAAACATCATAAATAACTTTTTTGCCGTTTTTAGAGTCTGTAACATCAAGTATTCGTCTTTTGGCAGCTTCAGCATTAGCGTAAATGTCATTTTCAATATACTTATCTCCTGTGAAATATAATTGTGTAACTAAGGGTTGGTAGCCTTCGGCAGAAATCAATAGATGAAAATGTGCCGGTCGCATCTGCCCTCCTCCTGCATCGTATGGCACTGGTAAAAGGGTTTGAAATGAGTAATTGCCTTTATCATCAGAAAAAGTGACGCCTCGATATTTGAATTCTGAAGTGGAATTGTCATACACACCCTTACTATCACAATGCCAAAGTTCAATTTTAGCGTTTTTGTAGGGTGTGATACAATCTTGGTGTTTTACTTTTCCTATGAGCTCTACCATTTGGCCTTTATCTCCTTTGACTACCAAATTGCTACGAACTGGGCTGTTAGGCCTATAAAAAGGTCCTAAAATGTCAGAGCTTGTTTCACAATCTCCCACATATTTTTTACCATCAAAACTAATAAATCCTGATGCGCTAATGGCAATTGCTGTTAAGGCTGAGCTACCTAAAAAATCTCTTCTTTTCATGGCTATAATTTAAATATTAAGTGGTATTTTTTACTTTTTAAATGGTTGGATTTTCCAGTAGGTCAAACTCCGCCACATCCATTCTAGTGGTCCAAACCGAAAATATTTAAGCCATATCGGACTGAAAATCAACTGAAATATCCAAATACTGATTACGATGTAATACAACTCATAGCGTTGCAATTTGCCATACATAGAAAAACCATAACCCAAAAATATGATATTGCAAATAATGGAGTGCATGATATAATTGGTAAAAGCCATTTGCCCCACAGCCGCGAATGCTCTCTGTAAAAATGGTAAAATACCTGATTTAACAAAAAGCATAATCAAAGCTATGTGACCACATGTAGTCGGAATTCTACCGAATTGATAGGTTAAAAATGATTTTGATATGGATACAATGGAGAAATTGTTAGAGGTTATCAATTTAGCTTCGTAATAGTTGATTGAAATTCCAATTCCGTAACCAATTAGAGCCATTATTAGATAAAACCGATTGGATTTGGAGGCTTTTAATATGCCATTTTTAAAAAATGCCATACCAAATAGCATCATTGCAAAGGTATCCCAGAAATTATATCTATAAAGGAAAACCGTTTCTGCTAGCATGCTTTCAGGGGCTTTGTGCATTACAATACTCCAATATCCCTTGCTTCTGGCAGTCATTTCGTCTTTTAATTGCTGAGGGCTAGCCTTGTTTTCTTTTACTTTATCTTCCCATTTTGAAATTGCTTTTTTTTCTGCAACAGTTAGAGAATCACCTTTGCTTTTCTTTAAGTTAGCGGCTATTGATGTTGTATACAATTCGTTGGTGGAATAATATTCTTTTACCGTCAGGGCGGTATCAAAAGCCAGAATAAGGGCAAGTCCAATGATCAGTTTTTTTGGCGATAAATGTCTAAAACTAAAGGCAAACATTCCTACAATGCCGTAAGCGTACAATATTTCTCCGTCCCAAAGTAAAAGGTAGCAGTGAATTACCCCAAATAAAACCATCCACATTAATCTTCGAAAAAAGAGATCGGTAACTGCAATACCTTGATTACTTTCCACGGATCGACTGGTAAATAGCAAAATTCCTGCTCCAAATAGCATCGAGAACATGCCTCTCATGGTTCCTTCAAAAAATAGCATATTCATCCACCAAACAGTAAGATTCCAACCGGTGGCTCCACCGTTATTGGTAGCATCGAAATAAGCTTTGTATAATCCAAATCCAGTGATATTCATTAATAAAATTCCCAACAGGGCTATTCCCCGTATTGTATCCATGGAAGAAATTCTTTGTGTGTTAGAAGTCGGTTTAAAGGTTTCAGGGTTTAACATGTTTTAGGGTTAATTTATTTATAGGGTTAAATTGGGTATAAAAATAATAATCAAAGATAATGACCTCTTAATTAAAAGGCTTTTTGTATTGTTCCAAAAACTTTGTTTATTGTTTCAAAAACTTTGTTTATTGTTTCCTATTTTGGCTTTATTTAAGTAATTCTTACTTTAGTTTTCTTTTGGAATGGAATTTTATTGCATCAAAAAAGGCCTTGGGAGCTTATCAAGTATAATTACAGCCCAAGAAAATTTATAAAGCAAAACAATTAAACTGGCTATTGAGAATCGGAGAGCCGATTAGCACAGAAAATAGAAGCCTATCTAGACTTTTAAAAAAATCAACATCGCGTTTACTGATTAGCCTTAAGGGAACTTCTATAAATTACTTTTTATTACAAAATGTTCCAAAAACAAATTACTTCATATAATTTAAAAATATGTCCTCAACGAAGCTTTGGCTACGTT
>JANNWE010000400.1:0-1953 GCA_031414675.1 Cytophagaceae bacterium | reverse complement strand
GGTGCAATTAACTTCACTCAATATGTAGGAGTCATACCCTTCAATGTCATTTGATAATATAAAATCCGCTGTCCAAATCAAGGGAATATTATCGCTTTTTAGTACTTCTTTAATTTTTGGAAGGGAATCTTGAAAAAATGCGATTAAATTTTTAAAATCACTTGGGTCGTGATACGAATAAGTTGCTCCAGAAAACAAGGTTGCCGAAAAAGCTTCTTCGAAATTTGAAGGTTTTTTTCGAACCACATGACAGGGTTTTTCTCCTACCATCAAGATTCTCAGTTCGCCTTCCTTTATTCGAAACAAATAGGGCACATCAATAAGTAGATTGTTTTCACCTACTATATACTTTTCGCATAACTTCATAAAGTGCTCTAATGTATAAACCTTTGTAGTATTATTTATAGCTTCAGTACATTTCACTAAGCGATTTAATGAAATAGCTTGGTTCAGTTTTAAATTATCGCTAACAAATAGTTCAACTTTCCAAATGCCCACTCCCGTTGATCCACGATTTTGCTTCAAGACCCTAATACCCTTCGAAAGAGTAATAGGGAAGTTTTTTTTAAAATCTTGAATAGAATAGTATGCAAATGTATCGGTAGTTACAAGTGGACTACCAGCTAATTTTACTAGCAAATCTTTTGAACCCAAATTTAGCATTTCGTCAGGATGTGACAAGGCTATTAAACCCAATTTATGAAGCTCTCTAAGGGTGTCAAAGTATATTTTCTCACCCAAAACTAAATTGCCAGGATTTATTCGGCTAATGTAAGCACTAAATTTTGTAGAAGAATAGGAAATAATTTCGTCCTTCCATTCATCTCTAAAATATATGACTTCACAACCCCATCCTCTTTTTTTCAAAGCTTTAATGATTGGCATTGTATCTATTCTCAAACCATTAATTGATTTATCCGTACCGCCTTCTACTTCAAAAATTACTATTTTCTTTTTCATTTTACAGGTTTCTATTCTATTCCAAGTGTATTATATTACAGTCGGGACCATAATTTAATAATTGTGAAAAGTAGAAATAATTTAACATTGTGCCATTTTTTTCCTGTTATCAAATCTTTATCTAAAAGTTAATTTTTTAGGAAGGAATATTTTTATCAAAATGAAAGAAATCGTTTCGTTTAATTATTCGGTAAATCAAGATAAATGCCGTGAAGTGGTAAGAAATTTTATTGCTAATTCATTATAGTTTTTCATAAGTAAGAAACAATATTTTATCTTAAAAATAATTACTCTTTTTGATTCCAATATGACTTTTACTTCTATTTGGCTTTTAAGGTTTTGAGCTTCCTTGCGTGTCTTTTTTACACCATGAGTTCACTTGGTATTACTTTGATTCTATTTGTTGGCTTTTGAGTAAGAAGGGAATTCAAATATTTTTTGAAGCCTATAAACTAGGAATTATAGGATTTCAAAAAGATGTAAGTTGAACGAAAGTTAGCCGCAAAAATATGTTTTTAAGGGCAGTTTGTACATTAGCTTTTTAGAAAATATTCTCTACATACATTTCCTCGGGTATGGGCCCTCTGATATAATCAGGATTATGAACTCTTTCGGGTAAAATAACTTCTGGGTGAGCAACATTACCATAAGGTATTTGCGACAAGAGGTGGCTAATGCAATTAATTCTGGCCTTTTTTTTGTCATTTGCCTCAACAATCCACCATGGTGATGTCTGAGTAGAGGTTTTTTCGAGCATATACTCCTTGGCTTTCGTATAAGCTTCCCATTTTCTACGAGACTCAAGATCCATCGGTGAGAGTTTCCATTGTTTCAACGGATCGCTGATTCTTGTCATAAATCGTAAATGTTGTTGATCGTCAGAGATAGAAAACCAATACTTTAGAAGTATGATACCTGACCGAATTAGCATATTCTCAAATTCCGGCACGTCATTAAAAAATTGGTCGTATTGCTCATTGCTACAAAAACCCA
>JANNWE010000399.1:0-6059 GCA_031414675.1 Cytophagaceae bacterium | reverse complement strand
AGAAATGACACCTCATACTTCTGCTGTTATAAAAAACATTATTGAAAGTATTTTTGAAGTTGAAGAGGTAGCGGTTTTTGAGGGGGGAGCTGAAACTTCAGCGCAACTTTTAGAACTTCCATTTAACCATATTTTTTTTACGGGGTCTCCAGCTGTTGGCAAAATTGTAATGGCTGCTGCAGCTAAAAACCTTTGCTCAGTAACTCTAGAATTAGGAGGAAAATCTCCAACTATAATTGATGCTACAGCAAATATAAAATCTGCAGCTAAAAGAATAGCATGGGGAAAGTTTTTTAACTCTGGACAGATTTGTATAGCTCCAGACTATATTTTTATTCATGAAAGCAAAAAGGATGAATTTGTTACCGAAACCAAGAAAATTGTTGCTACTTTTTTTGGAAAAGATGCTGAAAAATCAATTGATTACACGTTTGTTGTCAATCAAAAGCATACAATTAGATTAAAAGGACTATTGGAAAATGCAATTAATAATGGAGCTAAAGTTTTAATGGGAGGCAACCTAGACCCCAGCAACAATTTTATTGAGCCTACAATTTTGGCCGATATTTCAGATAATTCGGAAATTATGAGTCAAGAAATTTTCGGACCATTAATGCCTCTTATTTCTTTTTCTGAAAATGAAGAAGTTATAAATTACATAAAACAGGGAGAAAAGCCCTTGGCACTTTATATTTTTAGCAACAACAATAAGAATATTAATTATTTTCTAGATAATACACGTGCTGGCGGAACATGCATCAATAATAATGCGGTACATTTTTTCAACAATGAATTGCCATTTGGAGGCTCAAATAATAGTGGCATTGGAAAATCGCACGGTCATTTTGGCTTTTTAGAATTCTCAAATGCTAGGGCAGTTTTAAGACAACACGTTCCAGGTGCTTTGGAGTTATTGATGCCCCCATACAATGACTTAAAAACCAAGCTGATAGAGCTTACAGTTAAATGGTTTTAGAAGCCATTTTGTTGCGACTTTATAAATTGAATTTCCAAAAATAATTAAAAAATTTAAATTTCACTTATTTGTCTAATGCCCAAGGCTTCGAAATACACTTTCCAATAATCTGTAACATTGGGATTGTTTTCTTTAGAGGAGCTTGTTGGCTCAAATGGTAATATCATGGTAATAGTTGCTGGCGCTAGATTGTAAAGTTTTTTACTTTCAACATCATTTGTTGCCCATTCTTGAGCCTGATTATGACTTATTGGAGCCATTTTGTGGAAATCTCGGCCTGCTTTTACGCTTTCTATCATATCTGAAAAAAAGTAAGCCATTACATTTTTTTTATCCTCTAAGGCAGCTGCAAGTACTTGAACACTTGCTGAGACATTAGTTTCTAGATTTGAAATGCCCGTGTTTTTCTCATTCATTTTTTGGATGGCCATAGTTAACATCATTTTCCTTTCTTTCTGAATACTCATTTTGTAATTTGTTTCAGATGCTTCTAAGTCGGTAACATTAAGTCCCTCTGTACTCTCTCTTTCTGTACGAGTTACCATTGACAAACATTTGGCCTTGGCGGTGTTTTCGTGAATATAATAAATTTCTAATACATCTCCTGCGGTGTTTATATTTTGATCAATTATATTCTTTAAAGCACCTTCATACTTATTTTTAACAAAGGAGTTATTAATGTCAACACTTTGAGTTTTATCAAAAAAAAGTAAAGTATGTGCGTTTTTTACTAATTCTTTTATTGTAGTTGTGTTTTTTTCTGTTGAACCACAAGAAATAAGAACAGTACTTAATGTTATTGCTAATACAAGAATTTTCATAAAGTATAATGTAATTTTAATTGGTATTTTTAAAGCCTCGTTCTTCAACGAAATGTATCCAAATTAATTAGAAAAAATTTTGTTTTTTTTAAAAGCTGAATTAAAGTTTTAATTTTATAAATTTAAAGGAAGCGAAATTCCTTTTTTAAGACTTTTATTAAATTTTTCAAAATCAAGAGTATTTTTCAAATTTATCGAAATCAGGTTTTCTTTTTTCTAAAAATGCATTTCTGCCTTCTTGGGCTTCTTCGGTCATGTAGCCTAATCTTGTAGCCTCTCCTGCAAAAATTTGTTGGCCAACTAAACCGTCATCTACTAAGTTAAATGCAAACTTTAACATTCTAATTGCCATAGGGCTTTTTTCTAGTATTTCTTGTGCCCATTGAAAAGCGGTATCTTCTAATGCTGCATGTGGAATTACAGCATTTATCATTCCCATTTCAAAGGCTTCTTGGGCGGTGTAGCTTCTTCCTAAAAAGAAAATTTCTCTTGCTCGTTTTTGACCAATTTGTTTTGCTAAATAAGCGGAACCGTATCCGGCGTCATAACTGGCCACATTGGCATCTGTCTGTTTAAAAATTGCATGTTCTTTGCTGGCCAATGTTAAATCACATACTACATGAAGACTATGTCCACCACCTACTGCCCAACCCGGAACCACGGCTATAACTGGTTTTGTCATGAACCGAATTTGGCGTTGAACCTCTAAAATATTAAGTCTATCTCTGCCATCCTCTGCACGATAACCTCCTTTTTGCCTAGTATTTTGGTCGCCACCAGAGCAAAAAGACCAGATTCCATCTTTGGTAGAAGGTCCTTCAGCGGATAACAATACAACTCCAATTTTAGGATCATGCGTAGCATCTTCAAACGCATCGTACAATTCGAAAGTTGTTTTTGGCCTAAAAGCATTTCTTATATTTGGTCTATTAAAAGCTATTCGTGCTACGCCATCACATTTTTTATAAGTGATATCTTTATATTCTTTAGCAATTATCCAGTCAATTTTTTTCATATATTTTTAATATTAATACAAAATTAAGCATTGGTAGGTAGTCTTTTTCAAATTAATTGGTAGAATTTAATCCAATAGAAGCCCAAATTGAGTTTCAGCCTTATATTGTCTTGGAGATTTACTTTTGAATCTTTTAAAAGTTTTATTGAAATGAGAGACGGTATTAAAACCACTCTTAAAACTAACTTCTGATATACTTAAATCATTGTTAAGTAATTTACATGCATTATTGACCCTAAACTCATTTAAAAAATCTGTAAAAGTCATATGAGTCATTTTTTTAAAATATCTACAAAATGAAGGAACGGTTAAATTGGTGAGATCCGCCATTTCTTCCATGCTGATTTCCTTTGAATAGTTTTCTTCGACATAGTTGTAAATTGAATTGATTCGACGTTCATCTAGGTGTTTAAAATCGAATCTAGAGTCTTGAGAGTTTAATATTTTAAATTCATCAGAAAAAGCCAAGGTTTTTAAAATTTCTAACAATAAAATTAGTCTTTCCAATCCTTCTTTTTGTTCTAGAAAAAGCAACTTTACTGCAACCTGCTTTCTTGTAATTCCAGAAAATAAAACACCAAAAATTGCTCGTTCAAAGAGATTTTTTACCTTTTTCATTTCTGGGATATTTAAAAAATCTGAGCCTAAAAATTTTTCATGCAGCTGAACTATAATTTCTTCGTGTTGGCCTATTACGCCATAGCCTAATCCTGAATGAGGCAGGTTTGGTCCTAAAAACATTAAATCTCCTTCTTTGTACTCTCCAAGGTGATTGCCAATATGTAATTTTCCGGAGCCTTTTTTTACATAAATTATCTCATATTCAGGATGTTGATGCCAAAATAGTGTATCATTTTCTGATTTCCAATGAATTAATTTAAAAGAACTTCCAATATCTGGATCTATTTTCTCAAAGGCAATTTTCATGTTTAATTAACACTGAATTGGTACAAATTTGAATATTTATGTTAATATAGCACAAATATTAGCAAACAATGAATTACAATAATAATTTTTTTTTTAAGAATTTTGCCTAAACTTTAAAAGGGAAGGCCTTTCTAAGACGAAATACTAAATATACAATTTATTAAGGGAGAAAGTAGCGGATCGACTATTCGTTATTTTCTTTTTTTGTTTTAAGAAAAGCAATCATTTTTTGAATCGCTATTCCTCTATGACTAATTTTATTTTTTTGAATGGAATCCATTTCAGCAAAGGTTTCAGTAAACCCCTCAGGCACAAAAATAGGGTCATAACCAAAACCTTCGTTTCCTCTTTTTTTATTTAGAATACTTCCATTTATCTCCCCTTCAAAAAAATAAGTACTTCCTTCAAAAATTAAAGTTATTACAGTCCTAAATCTTGCATTTCTGTTTTTGGAGTCACCTAAATTTAATAGAAGCTTTGTGATGTTATTTTCATGATTTGATGGTAAACCCCCGTATCTGGCGGAAAATACCCCAGGTTCATTATTCAAGGCTTCAACTTCTAAACCAGAATCATCCGCAATTATATTAAGGCCATATTTATTAAAAATATAGTCTGCTTTTATTTTGGAGTTTTCTTCAAAAGTAGTACCCGTTTCTTCTATTTCTTCAAAACAGCCAATTTCATTTAATGTTTTAAGATCAAAAGTATTACCCAACATTTGCTGCAATTCTACTATTTTATGCTGATTGTTAGTGGCTAGACAAATTTGAATTTTGTTCATAAAAAAGGCATTAAATGTTTTATTGGGGAAAATGGAAAGATTAATTAAATGCCGTCTTTCATTTTATCAGCATTTTCAGCAATTCTTAATTTTTCAATAAATTCTCCAACTTGGCCTTCCATAACAGTGGGCAAATTGTAAACAGTAAAACCAATGCGGTGATCTGTAACCCTTCCTTGTGGATAATTGTAAGTTCTAATTTTGTCAGATCTATCACCAGTGCCAACCATTGATTTTCTGTCTCCAGCTATTGCTGCATTATGTTTTGCCAATTCCATTTCATAAATTCTAGACCGTAAAACAGACATGGCTTTATCAAAGTTTTTTATTTGAGACCGTTCGTCTTGGCATTGTACCACTACACCTGTTGGAATGTGCGTTACTCTTACCGCAGAATAGGTAGTATTTACAGATTGGCCACCAGCCCCTGAAGAACAATACGTATCTTTTCTAATATCAGTCATGTTTATTACTACATCCACTTCGTCGGCTTCCGGTAATACTGCAACTGTGGCTGCTGAAGTATGTATTCGACCTTGTGACTCAGTTGCGGGAACTCTTTGGACACGATGTACACCAGATTCAAATTTTAATTTACCATATACATCTTCGCCCTTTACGCTTACTACTATCTCTTTATAACCTCCAGAAGAAGCATCTGTAAAATCCATAACCTGAAATTGCCAACCCTGGGTAGTAGCAAATCTTTGATACATTCTAAACAAATCTCCAGCAAATATCGATGCTTCATCTCCTCCAGTTCCTGCCCTTATCTCCAGAAAACAATCTTTGCTGTCATTCGGGTCTTTCGGAATTAACATTTCTTTTAAACTTTCTTCTAATTCGTTTTTCTTTGGTTGTAGTTCTTCTAATTCCGTTTTCGCCATTTCACGCATTTCTTCATCTTTTTCGGTTTGAAGAATGTTTTTGGCTTCATCTAAATTTGCCAAGACTAATTTAAACTTTTGATATTCATTGACAACTTTTTCTAAGTCGCGATATTCTTTGCTAATTTTTTTGAATCGGGCCATGTCAGAAACCACCTCAGGCCTAGTTATTTGCTGAGATACTTCTTCAAATCGCTCTTTAATGGACTCCAATTGTTCAATTATCATACTTTTTTTTTCTAATTCGGCCACAAAATTAATTATAAATAGTGAATTTAAATTTTCTAATTGAAGATATAACGGCAGTATTTTTTAAAAAATTCAAAAATAGAAATTTATAATCCATTATTGTACTTCTGTTTTAATTCCACTTTTTTAATTTAAATGGAAGAAAATTAATTGAATTTCATTTGTAGTAAAGAATACAAAGATTTTAAAAAATGGTTTAAACCATTTCTTTCATTTAAGATTAATAATTTTCATGAATCCAAGTTAAAAGTTCGGATGTTATAATACGATATTTGCTAGCCGAGTCCACAAAATTATTATTCATAAAACTAAAAATAAGGGTTTTGCCTTTTTTTGTGATTAAATACCGACTTTGATTGTAGACCCCACTTAGTGTTCCAGTTTTAGCATAAACAAAAGG
>JANNWE010000398.1:0-1546 GCA_031414675.1 Cytophagaceae bacterium | reverse complement strand
CTTTTTTCAAAGCACATAATAGCTTAAAAAGGGGGTTTGGTTTATGTCTTTTGTCATTAGCCTCTTGCAGTGAAACCAAAACAGATACCATAACTCCAACAACTACTTCAGAAACTGTAATTAATGTTTTATCTGCCAATTTCCTATCAGGCGGGCTAATAGAGCCAATTTCTATTGTTTCGAGAACTTTGTCAAATGGAACTACGGCAAATTGTTATAAAATAGTTACTAAAAGTACACCTACTGACCATGCCGTTGGACCTTGGTGCCCTACCAATATCTCAGATGATAAAACCAAAGGAGGCATCTGGCTAGAAGGTGGTAACGTTTATGATGTTGATGGAGCCTTCATAAAAAACTTAGCCACATTTTACAAAAACACTACTTGGAGCATGTACAACACCACTACTGGTGCAATTACTAAAACATTGACTCAAGCTGATTGCCAAGCTGCTGCAAACCCAAATGTGGGTGTAGCCTATAAAAATTTTTGTGTAGAATGTTTACCTTCTTACGTTTCAACTTTAACAAAAACCTATTATATTCCTGTTACTCCAGTAAAATTGAGTTCTCCAGTTAGTTTTGGAGGTGGGCCTGGTGCTTCGGGGCCTTCAACGAGGGGATTGGCTTTTAATGGCGTAATATTTGATGCCCCCGCACCAACAAATGCCATTTTAGGTGCATATACTATTGCTCCTTTCGACGATGCAGGTGGTCATATAAATTTAGCGGCAGGTTATCATTACCATGCTGCAACAGGAATGTCAAAGAAAATTACGCAGACAGACGGACATGCAGCAATGATTGGCTATGCAATGGATGGTTTTGGAATGTATGAAAGACTTAGTGTTGCTGGCACCGAATATACGGATTTAGATGCAAGTCGTGGCCATTATGATGCAACTAGAGGTTACCATTATCATGTAGATAAACCGGGCTCAAATAACTTTATTAATGGTCTTGCTGGTGCATACGCCAACTAATAAATTATCTCAGATTCTTTTTATTAAAGTTTTCAAAATAATTGAAAACCTCACAAAATATAATAAACCAAAATTAAATGAGGCTAAAGTATTTGGTTCTTTTCTTATTGTTCTTTCAAAAACTCTATGCCCATTCCCTTGAGTTGTCGAGTCTCATGATTTATGAGCAAGAAGGAAAAAGGTTTTTAGTAATAAAAAGCTCCATTTCTGCTTTTCAAGAAGAAATTGATTTTCATTACAAAAAAAATAGGTACAAAACTCCAGAAGAATTTATGCAATTAGTGCTTAAACATTTTGAAAAAAATTGTGCTCTTATAATAAATAATGAACAAATCAAGTTTATAAATAAAAGTGTAATTCTTGGGCATGAAACCACTTTATTTGCTGAATTAGCCAATGCCCCAAAACAAATTAATTCCCTTCAAATAAGCAACAATTTCTTTAAAGACATGAATAATAATCAGTGCGAATTAATTCTTTCTTTAAATAATTTGCCTCAAAAACAATACATTTTCAACAATGAAAACAATCATGCAGTACAATTAAATGTGAAAAATAAGCTT
>JANNWE010000397.1:0-1874 GCA_031414675.1 Cytophagaceae bacterium | reverse complement strand
GAGTGGAGTTCCTTTTGGTCCTTGCTTAGGAACAATAATGGCGGAAAAGCTCATAGATGGCATAGTAGTTTTTGGCTTATTTTTTGTTTTTTTGTTCTCAAATTTCGCTTTTGATTTTAGTTTTTTCAATACGCATATATTTACGATTTACCTAGCGATAACTATCTTAAGCGTGCTGTGTTTAAGCATATTTTTTGTAAAAATTAATTTAAATAAATTTTGGATTAAAACAAAAAATATAATGATAAATCAAATCCAGGGGTTTAAAATTGGACTAAAAACTTCTAAAAGTTTAGACAATAAAAAATTATTCTTTTTATACACCATTCTGATTTGGCTACCCTATATTGCCATTTTCTATTTTCTACTAAAAGGTTCTGTTTTAAAAGAATCAATAGGGTTTTGGCTACCTACTGAATTGGCTGTTATGGCAAATATAGGTTGGATTTTCCCAAGCCAAGCAGGTATTGGTTCTTATCATTTTTTTATAAATAAAATCATGATTCTCTATGGTTTTGATACGATAAAAGGCGTTTTTTTTGCCTTTTTCAGTCATAGTATTATTACGTTTTGCGACATTATTTTTGGATCTATCGTGGTAATAATCAACTTTAGAGTGCTACTGAATTTCTTATTTTTAAAGTATAAACAAAACAATACGAATTTAAAGTATTCATGAGAATACCTTTTAGATTATCTTTTAACACTGCTATTTAAATCTAAAAAAAAGTTAGTAGTGGAATAAAAATGGAACGTCTTGTTGTTTGACATCGCAACGAACAATCCATTTTTAAAATTCCTATTCAACTTATGCTGAATTATATCACTACCATCACTTTCTACTGTTTGGGTTTTTAGTATCTTTATCAGCTCATGTTTATTTGGATCGTTTGCATTTCCTTCTCTTTTAAAAACATGAAATTGATTGGCCTGCTGGTCTGAAACCAATAGAAAGCCAGTTTTGGAAGAAGTTTTAAAAATAGAAATTCCTTCATGGTCTTCTGTAAATCCTTGTTGACCAAAAAACGCCAATTCTTTGTCAGAGCTGTCAGGATGAGCATAGTATTTTCTGACTCCAACAGTTTCGTCAGAATAATAAACATACCCGAGCTCATTATCAACAGCTATAGATTCTATTTCTTTTTTGCCCGAATATTTACCAAATTTTCTGATCAATTTGCCTGATATAATTCCATTAGAATCAGATTCTAGGGCATATTGAAAAAGATAAGCATCCGCAGGGCCGCTTTTTCTACCTACAATCGCAGATATTTTTTTTGTAGCAGGATCGGTAAACAATGAAATTCCCATGGGCGAACGCTCTGCTTCTCCTTCAAATACAGCAATCCCTCCATTATCAATCAAAATCATTTCGGGAAGTTTTATAATTCTGATTTTATTGGTATTTCGTTCTGTACAAACCGCAATATCAGTATTTCCGTTTCCTTTGAAATCGATTCCATAGGCTATATCAATATTGTTGGGTCTATTTATTCCCAAAATATTCTTTTCTTTTATATTTTTCCCTTTTAAATCGAAAACAAATATCCCTCCTTGTCCCGTTTTACCTCCCTTATCGGTTCCTATTACAAAACTTTTTGCAGGTCTTTTTTTATTGTAATAAATGGCTGGGTCGTCGGTATCGTACAAAACCGTATCAGAAATAAACATTGGAAAAACTTCGGCACTAGGCACCGGGACTTTAGAATCTTGAGCCTGCAAAATTCTGTAAGAGCACACTAAAAAAACAAACACTATTGAAATGCCAAAATACTACATGTTCTTAAAATAAAAAAAACGTTTGTTATTTACTGAAACAACAAACGTTTTAAATGCTTAATTTTAATTATTTCTTTTTGCCAAAAAGGTCATAT
>JANNWE010000396.1:0-3097 GCA_031414675.1 Cytophagaceae bacterium | reverse complement strand
AAACTCAAAGTAACCTTAAAATCAAGTTTAATAATTAAAGATCAAGGACCAAAATATGCTATTCATGGTTCAAAAGGTTCTTTTACAAAATTTGGACTAGATATTCAAGAAGACCATTTAGTATCCGGATTTTGGCCTCATCAACCTGGTTTTGGCTTTGAAAAAGCAGAATTTAACGGAACACTTAAAGCTCAAATAAATGCGTTAGATTTTATTGGAAAGGTGGATACTTTTGGAGGAAATTGGGGTTTATTATTTGATGACCTTTTTGCGGTTATTCAAAATAATAAAAAAGCTATTGTTCAACATCAGGAAATTATAGAACAGTTAAAAATTATTGAAGCTATTAAAAAGTAAAAACTTCATTTTTTTTATTTATGGTTGAAACTTTTATAACCATAATTTAGAAGGATATTTTCCTTTTTTAATTAATTTATTCAAAGATTCCATTACGAATTCTTTGTCTTCTGGATAAGTAACCCCAAACCAATCTGACTCACTTTCAAAAACTTTGCATTTTCCTTTTTTAGTTTCAATTAAGTGACTCATTACTTTGGGAATATAAAATTCGGCTTTTGGTGCATTAAAATTTTCGTGAGCATATGCTGAAAATAGAGAATTAATTTCAGTGAATACATTTGGCATGAATCCCCAAAAATTCATAGAAACAGGAGTATTTTCACCTAAAAATTCCGGTTCTTCATTATCTAAGAATGCAATTTGACCATTTTCTTGCCTAATAATTTTGGTTCTTTCAGTAACATTTATCAAAAAATCATCTTCGTCTTTAATACAAACTCCTCTAGAGACTGTGCCATTTTCTGATAGCGTATTTTTTACTTGGTATCCAATCATTGCATGGACATCCTCTTGTTTGTTTTCAGATAAGAATTTTCCCATAGTTTCAAATGCCTCAAATCCATAAAAATCATCCGCATTAATAACTGCAAAAGGAGTTTTTGTGTTATTCCAAGCACACAAAACAGCATGCCCAGTTCCCCAAGGCTTTTCTCTTTTTACATTTTTCAAATCATCCGGCAAAAATGAATCAAAACCTTGGATTGCAAATTCATATTCAATTTTACCATGAAGTTTTGGCCCAAAAACTTTTATGAAATCTTCTCTTAACTCTTCTCTAATAATGAAAACTATTTTTCCAAATCCAGCTCTAATTGCATCAAATAAAGAATAATCAATAATTGTTTCCCCATTTGGTCCAAAACCGTCTAATTGTTTTATTCCCCCATATCTGCTCCCCATTCCAGCAGCTAAAATTAATAAAGTAGGCTTCATTAAAATATTTTTTGCACAAAGTTAGCTAATATTGGAAGAATTGGAAAGTCAATTTTTTTAATGTTAGAAAAATAATACAAATATTGAATTTTTAGCTGTGCTGATTTATTTTATTTCTTACTTTTTCAAGATTTCATATGTATTGTATTTCTTGTAAGTTTTAAGAAATTATCATCCACAAAATAGTTGATTTTATCTATACAAATAACTAAAATATATTCCTTTGTAAATTATTCAATTTGTTTATTTTATATTTAAAACTTATTCAAAAATCAATAAAACAATATTTTATGAAAAGAAAATTTATACTGTTTTTAAGCAATCTAATTTTTGGATTTGCTGCATTTTCTCAAACTACATTTCCAGATAACGGAGTTAAAGATCAAAGGTCTGAATATTATTTATTTAAAAACGCGACAATTCATGTGGATTCTAAAACAACCGTTCAAAATGGTTGGCTTTTAATTAAATCTGACAGAATTGAAAAAATTGGAAAAGATTTTGACTACCCAAAATCTGCTGTTGTTATAGATTTAACTGGAAAGCATATTTATCCTTCTTTTTTAGACATTTATTCAGATTACGGTATGCCAGAAATCAAGCGAACCAGAGGAGGTGGCTTTGGTGAAACCCAGTTTTATTCTTCCAAAGAAGGGGCTTTTGCATGGAATCAGGCAATAAAGCCAGAAGTAAAAGCTGCAGATTTATTAAAATTCAATTCAAAATCGGCTGAGGAACTTAGAAAGATTGGTTTTGGATCGGTTGTTTCTCATAATAAAGATGGAATAGTTAGAGGTACTTCTGTTCTTGCGTCTTTAGCTGAAGGAAAAGAACAAGAAATAGTATTAAGAAATGAAATTTCCACCCATTTTTCATTTGACAAAGGCACATCAACACAAACTTATCCGGTTTCTTTAATGGGTTCGGTGGCACTTTTGCGACAAACATATTATGATGCCCTTTGGTATAAAAATACAAATGCTAAATTAGAAAGAAACCTTTCGCTAGAAATGTTTTCTAAAAATCTTGCTCTGCCTTCAGTATTTAATGGAAAAAGTGTTTTAGATGCTATGAGAGCAGATAAGATAGGAAAAGAGTTTGGAGTAAAATATATTATTAAATCTGGCGGAGATGATTATCAAAGAATTGATGAATTAAAAAGCGTTAATGCACACCTTATTGTTCCAATTAATTTTCCAAAAGCTCTAGATGTAGAAGATCCAATGGATGCGGAAAAAATTTCATTAAGCGATTTAAAACATTGGGAAATGGCCCCTTCTAATTTGGCTAAACTTGCTTCTAGTGGAATAAGTTTCTCTATTTCTCCAGTAGATTTAATAGATAAATCCTTATTTATATCTAATCTTCAAAAAGCCATTTCAAGTGGATTAGACAAAAGTGTTGCTTTAAATGCTTTAACGGGAAGTCCCGCTAAAATACTAAATATTGATGATTTGGTTGGGAGTATAAAAAATGGTTTATTAGCAAATTTTTTAATTACTTCAGACGAGATTTTTGAAACTAGGAATAAGATTCTTGAAAATTGGGTTCAAGGTAAAAAATATATAATTACCGATATTTCTCTGGCTAATATTAACGGGAAATATGATTTAAATTTAGGAACTCAAATGAAACTTAGATTTGAAATTTCTGGAGAAAACGAGAGGCCATCCATTGAAATTATAGAAAATGACTCTATAAAAATCAAAACAACAGTAGTAAGAGACAAAAATTTCTTAACTATTAATTTTAAGAAAGAGGCTAAATCTGAAGGCATATACAGATTAACCGGAATTATTAATGG
>JANNWE010000395.1:0-1616 GCA_031414675.1 Cytophagaceae bacterium | reverse complement strand
ATTCTTTCTGACTTTTAAAATTTGGTTTTCTTCCTGAAGTTCCGCAACCTTCAAACTCAAAGTTTCAACTCCTTTTTCTAAAACATTAACTCTTTCAAGTAATGTTTCAACAAGATTTATCAACTCCTTTTTTGAAAACTTTTCGAAACCCAATCTCGCCTTATTTTATATATGCAAAATTCTGCAAATAAGCAAGTTAATCCAAATTTTGTTACCCACATTTGGTGGCTTTTTACCCACAAAATGTGGATTGTCTATGCATAATCAAGAATTGTCAGTATTTTTAGATTAATTTCAGATGTACACCTGAATAGTTACAAAAAAAATAGTTTGTATTTAAAATGATTCTCGATAGTCCTTGATATGCCATTAAAATTTATAAAATCTGCAAAAAACAGAAGCCTAAGTTATGTTGAAGACCAATTTATGAAACTTATGATTTTACACTTTTTGACCTATTTTAAAAAAAAGTAATCTAAAGAGGCCCACTTTATTCTTTAATGGCTTTTTACTTGTTAAACAAAAGTGTACTTACCAAATAATAAATAAAAACGAATTTTTATCAATCTACTGAATTTTTTACTAGTATTGTACAATACCTACCACCAGTACGATTTTCTATGCATACTAAAACCAAACCATACTATAAAATATGGTATTTTAAACTCCTGCTGCTGATAATAACAAAGGTACCTACACTATCTATTGCACAAACTTACCCCATAAAAAATTATTCCATTGCCGACGGCCTCTCAGCTATGCAATGTTCCACCTTGTTTAAAGATAGCCGCGGATTTATTTGGGTAACCACCAAAAACGGAATTAGTAGATTTGATGGCGAAAATTTTAAAAACTTTTTTGAAGAAGATGGACTCTATGATTCTAAACTAACCCATGGAATCACCGAGGATTCAAATGGCACTATCTTGATTTTGAATGGTAAATATATATTTGAGTATGACGGACAAAAGTTTTTTAAAATACCCTTACCTATTGATATAAAAGAATTAGATACTCATGCACTTACAAAAGTTAAAGATAGGTTTTTTATTAGATGCAAAACTAAACAGGATTATGGAGCATTAAGCACCATATTCGAATATTTTCCAAAAGAAAGAAAATTTACCAAATTGCTTTTCCCTAAAACCCAAGAGGGTTTGTTTTGTCCACAATTTTTTGATGGTGAAAAGTGGTATGGTTTCAAGGCAAGTTTAGGAAAAAACAACAATAAAAATATCTATTCCTGTTCTAAAACAGGCATTAAAAAAATAGTAAATACCATTAACAACAGTGGTAATGTTTATTACAAAACCAAATACAATGATCTAATAATTAGCTACATTGATGAGGCTGGTACCACTTTTTTTAAGAGAAAATTAGCGAATAACACCTTAGAAAATTGGATAAAGATTGACAATGAAAACCATCCTGTAGTAGTTAGGCCCCAAAGCAAAGACATGATATTTGAATGGAGTGGTCATTTATACCTGATTGATGCCCATAGTACCCAACTGCAGTTAGTAAACAACGAATACGGGTCCATTTCTGAAATAATGGCTGGCGATACTCGCAACGACCATTGGATGGCAACCGACAAAGGCCTATTACATTTTATA
>JANNWE010000394.1:0-1808 GCA_031414675.1 Cytophagaceae bacterium | reverse complement strand
TTTAAACATAATGTTGGAATATCTATTCTCTAATCTTTTAAACCAAAAGCCTATCCATTTGGTATATTTTATCGCCACATCCGGTTTGTTTTGAATAAACTTTTCAAAATCTTCCGACTTAAAACTACAAAAAACCACATCGTCAGAAATTACCACCGCATATTCATCTTCAGAGCTGTCTGAAAGCGAAAGCTGGCCAAACATATCTCCTTTTTGTAAAACGTCTTTAACAATTTCATTGCCCTGACTATCAATTCTAACAATTTTAAGACTTCCCTTTTTAAGGGTAAATACTCTACCAGCAATTTCATCGGAGAAAAAAATTATATCCCCCTTTTTAGCAGTTTTAAACTTACTGATAAAACAAATTTCCTTTAAATCAGTAGAATTTAATGTTTTAAATAACTGGTGGTTTTGCAAATACCAATATTGAGAGCCTTGAAACATAAATTAAAGTTTAGGTAAATGATTTATCAAAAAAAAATAATTTATTAATTAAAGATATTTAAGATACGGAAATTTTCATAAAAAGGTCTTATTTTATTGTAATTCATTTCAAATTCTAATATGTTTTTAATCTAAATCAAAGAAATTTGTAAAAAAACAGACTATTATTTAAAAATGTTTGTTTTTAGAGCTTCCCAACTTATTGCTTTATACCCTGCTTTTTGATTTTTTTTAGCAATGCTGCTTAGCCTGTTCCAATGCCACATAACTGAAGTATAGGCAGAAATCAAACTGAAATTTGGATCAAAAATATGGGCCGCATCAGCATTTACACCATTTAATTCTAATATTTTTATATTTTTCCCCATATAAAAATCTTCTATACTGCTAACTTTCAAATCAAATCTTCCATAATTGAATCCTTTAAAATCCTTCAAAATTTCATCACAAACTTTTGCAATTTTAACAAAATCTAAATGGTCAGCATTTCTAAAAAGAGTTCCTCTGCAATGATTACCAATAGGCTCTACAATCTTAAGCACCCCTGCAGGCACAATTTCATCCCAATTAATCAAAAGATTCTTTTTTAAATCTTCCCATATTAATTGAGCTCTAAAATTTAAAATCAACAACATTTCAATAGTGCTTTGTCCATCCCCTACCACACTTAAAAATTCTTTTTGGGTAATAGAAGAAACTATACCTGTATTTTCATTGGGGAGGCGACTGTATAATACAGCTAATTCAATGGGATATTCAATAAATTCTTGCAGAAGGTAATCTTCATTTACTAAATTGTGATAAATATATAAATCCTGCAACGATAAAATTTTCTGAACTCCTTGGCCACGTTGGCCACTCAAAGGTTTAGCAACAAGCGGAAAAATTAAATCAATTGGACTAATTTCTAGGGATTTTATTTCAATTCCTTTTTTGATCTCCACCGATTTGGGCAAATAAAAAGGAGAAATA
Source organism: Cytophagaceae bacterium (assembly GCA_031414675.1). Classification (GTDB taxonomy): domain Bacteria; phylum Bacteroidota; class Bacteroidia; order Cytophagales; family Spirosomataceae; genus Leadbetterella. The sequence goes on along the minus strand of JANNWE010000394.1, from coordinate 389 downwards.
TTCTTTAATATATCCGATTTATTTTCATTGAAAAAACCACCATTTTTGAGTGTTACATTAACAACAGAAGGAAAAGCAATACTCCTGTTTTTTATCGCCAAAAATAAATAATAAGGTAATAGAGGAGCATAGAATACTTTCCATGGCCAGAATTCAAAATGGCTTAGCTTTATCCAAGAAAGACGTAATGAATTAAAAGTCATAAAAACTACAATTATTTCTTATCTAAATTAAGTATTATTTTAACTTTCACATTATCGCTCATTCCCATTGTTGATCCCCCAAAATTCCAATCATTTCGATTAATAGTAAATTCGGACATCAACATTCCTTTATCCTCCTTTTTTGTGAAGTTAATTGGGATTTTTATCACCTTAGTAATGGCTTTG
>JANNWE010000393.1:0-1993 GCA_031414675.1 Cytophagaceae bacterium | reverse complement strand
TGATTATTACCCCCCTTTTGTTTCATTGGAAAAACAGTCCATCCTGTTAGAATTTTTGCTGCGGCCAGAACATCGCTCTGCGTATAGCCACCATCTACTCCTAAAGTATGAAGTTCCATTATTTCACGAGCATAATTTTCGTTTAAGCCTTTCTCTTTTTTCTTACCTTTATATTTGGTGTTTTCTTCTTCCTCTTTCATGCTCAAGAAGTTGTCTAAATAAGTGAGCATTGCCGGAGATTTAGCTGTGGCAATCAAAATATCTTCAAATTTGTTAGTGACGTTCGGCCGAATTGCGTCACGCTCATAGCTTAATACAAACTGAGTGGAAGTATTTTTACCCATAAAAACATTAAAATGGTTAAACCAGAAATCAGTAAGCACTTCATTTAATTGGTTTTTGCTGTAAATAGCTCTTAATATCTTTTGATTTACCGTTTGTCTTTCGAGTTCTTTGGAGGTTTGAATACCCTCTTTTTCGAAATACTCTTTATACACTTTTTTTAATTTTTCGTTGTCATTTCCAATTTGATTTTTGTCTATTAATCCTTCTCTAATTGCCCTTTGGCGAAGCTGAGCACCTAAAGGATATTTTTCCACGATTTCGCTGTTACTTAATTTTAAGGCATCATAAGATTTCAATCTATATTCTAAATTTTCATCAGGAAGTTGTCCTTTTAATTGATTTTCGAACCATTTTTCTAATCCCATTTTTAGCGCTTCATCAATATCCTCATTTCTAACACCAAATGTAAATCGGTTTAAAAGATGCTCTGCAGCTTGCCTTTCATTTAGATTGGCGGCTTTGTAAGGGAAAGAGTTTGATCGTTTGTTTGTGAAAGAGCTTACAGTACTAAAAATAAAAAGAGTACTTAAAAATAGGGTTGACCTTCTCATTACTATTTAATAAAATTCTAAATTTATGGTTTGACTTTAGAAATGGTAGAAGGTTTATGATTTGTAATTTTGTGATTTGGATTTACCTCCAGATTTAGGTAGAGACATTTAAAGAAAACAAAACTAGCTTTAATTTGAAACTTCTTTAATAAATGCCGAAATTCGGGCTTTATCACAAACCGAATCTTTAAATGAAAAAAATCATCCTTAAATGGGCCCTTTCAAGCCTTGTATTTTGCTGTTTTGAATCTTCAGGCCAAGTTCTAAAAACCAATCTTTTTAAAAACATGAAAGCTCGTGCTATTGGGCCAGCAGCCATGTCAGGTCGAATAACAGCCATAGATGCCGTTGTTTCAAATCCAGATATTATTTACGCAGGTGCCGCATCTGGCGGAGTTTGGAAAACTGAAAATGGCGGCACAACTTGGTCCTCCATTTTTGATGAAAACCCAATAATAAATATAGGAGCGATTGCAATTCAGCAATCTAATCCCTCGGTGGTGTGGGTAGGTACTGGTGAAGGAAACCCACGAAATTCAGTAAATCTAGGAGCGGGTATTTATAAGTCTTTTGATGGAGGAATAACATGGAAATGTATGGGTTTAGAAAAAACGAAAAATATCCATAGAGTAATTATCGACCCAAGTAATCCAAATGTTGTTTATGTTGGAGCAATCGGAAATCCATTTGCAAATCATCCAGAAAGAGGCGTTTTTAAAACTGTTGACGGTGGGCAAACCTGGGACAAAATTCTATTTACTAACGAGAGTTCGGGGGTGGGTGACATGGTGATGGATCCAAGTAATCCAAACAAGTTATTTGTAAATATGTGGGAACACCACCGTACATCATATGATTTTAAGTCGGGGGGGAAAGGCTCGGGATTTTATACAACAATAGACGGAGGTAAAAATTGGACAAAATTAACAAATAAAGTTAATGGTATTCCAGAGGGTGATTTGGGTCGTATGGGTTTAGCAATTGCTAAATCAGACCCAAATAGAGTTTATGCCTTAATAGAATCTAGTAAAAACGCATTATACAGATCTGACAATGGAGGTATTAAATGGGAAAAAATAAATGATGAAGATGCCGAG
>JANNWE010000392.1:0-5101 GCA_031414675.1 Cytophagaceae bacterium | reverse complement strand
CCATTCATGGCATTTTTTTCGATACCATCTAGGTGGTAGTCGAGTATAATCACATCGGGGTGCTTGTGTAAACTTTTTATGCAAAGCTCGCCAGTTGCAAATGTTTCAATCTCAAAATCGGCGTGGTCAAGAAACTCAATTTCCAATGATTTCAGGAAAACCGCGTCATCGTCAACCAAAAATAACTTTATCTTATCTTTTTTCATATTATTTGTTTTTATTATTGTACATCATTCCCCTATATTTTTAAATCTTTTCAATTCTAGTTCTAGCTCAGCACAGGCCTGAGTACAGGCATCATCTAGTTGATGCACAAGCTCCTGTATACTTTCTGTCATCTGTTGCGTACTAGCATATTCCTGTATTTTGCGAGCCATATTCTCAAAATCGGTACTCATGCCCATAATAGAAAACGATGGTAACATTTTATGCACCGCCTGCTCCAACAGCTTCCAATCTTTATCTTTGAGGCTTTGTTTCATGGCAAAAAGCAGCGGTGGTGTTTGCACTAAATACACCGAAATCATCTCTATCATGAGTTTTGGATTAGATTTGGTGCGTTGCAGCAGGTAAGATAAGTCAACGGCTTTCTGTTTTTTGTGTTTGCCTGTTTTCTTTTCGGAAGTTAGTATTATCACAGGTTTTTTTACCAAAGCCAAAATTTTGCTGTAGAGAAGCCGCTCATTTACAGGTTTAGATATATAGTCGTTCATGCCTATGGCTCTGCATTTTTCTACATCAGCAGTAGTTACATCTGCCGTTAGAGCTATGATCGGAATGTCAGATTTCAAAGTATTTCTGATATAAGCAGTGGCTTGATAGCCGTTCATTTCGGGCATTTGGAGATCCATTAAAATTAGGTCATAAGGTTTTATTTTTGAATCTTGTTCCCCCAATAATTCTAATTTTTCAATGGCCAATTTTCCATTAAAAGTAATGTCACTCTCAAACCCGAAGTCATCGAGGAGGGTTTTCATGAGCAATTGATTTAGAGGCATATCTTCAACTACCAATACCTTCACATCTTTTACTTCGCGATCTAGCTCTATAATTTCTGGCTCAAGCACTACTTGATCTTTGGTTTTTTGAAAAGCTAATTCAAAACTAAACGTGGAGCCTTCACCTATTTTACTTTTTATAGCAATACTTCCTCCTTGGCTTTCAACCAACTGTTTTACTATGGCTAAGCCTAAGCCTGTGCCACCATACATTCGAGAAGTACTTACGGTAGCCTGATTGAATTTTTCGAAAATACCTTCCAATTTGTCTTCTGCTATACCAATGCCTGTATCACTTACTGTAAATTCGATGTTGACAGCCTCGTCGGATTCGTCCTTCAAAGTTACAGCTATTAAAATTTTCCCTTTTGAAGTAAATTTCAAGGCATTACTCATTAAGTTCATAATTATTTGGTGTAGCCTTATCGAATCACCAATTAATATTTCTGGGATATTTTTATCATATTTTTTTATTAGAATAAGGTTTTTTTCTTGAATTCTTGGTTCAAAAAGGTTTACCATAGCCTCTATAGATAGGTGGAGTTTAAAAGGTGTATGCTCAAAAGTCATTTTACCCGCTTCTACTTTTGCTAAATCGAGAATATCATTGATAAGAACTATTAAGGCATCTCCACTTATTTTTATTGCAGACATGTATTCCTTTTGCTTGGCGGTAAGGTTGGTTTTGAGTACCACTTTCGTAAAACCTATGATGGCGTTCATAGGTGTGCGTATTTCGTGGCTCATGTTGGATAAAAACTGCTGCTTAGCTTTCACAGCATTTTGGGCAATTTCAGTGGCAATCTCCGCTTTTTCTTTCGCAACTTGTGCTATTTCAGTGGCCATTTCAGCAAACACCTTAGCCTCATTTAGCTCATGTTCTGTGGTTTTTTGCAAAGTAATATCTCTAGCCACTACTACCGCACCTACTACCTCCCCTTTTTCATCTTTATACACCGAGCCATTAAAAAGCACGTCGGTAAGCTTGTGGTCTTTGATAGTAAGGGGGAAATCTACCACAAAACCTTTCTTAAAAACCTGCTCATAGCCTACCTTTGCTTTTTCAGGGTTAGTAAAATATGTAATAAAATCTGAGCCTATTAAATCTGCACGAGACACACCAGTTACAAAGGCTGATGCAGTATTAACATCGGTGATTCTGCCCCCTAAACTTATGGTAAACAGGGGGTCATGGCTGGCCTCAATTAGACTTCTTGAGTATTCACTTAATAATTTTGCACGTGTTTCTTCTATTTCGATTACTTTCTGTACCAAAGATTCATTTACATTTTCCAACTCTCGGGTTCTGAGGTCTATGGCATACTCAAGATTTTCATTTTGGGTTTTTTGATCATGAATGTCATTGTTATAGCCTATCCAAAGCTTAACGTCTCCATTTTCGTCTTTCACGGCACGGGCTTTGCTGGTGTGCCAACGGTAATTGCCAAAATGGTTTTTCATTCGGAGTTCCATATTAAAATCATCCCCTGTGGCCACAGATTTTAACCAACGCTGTGTGGTTTCTTCAACTTCATCTTCATGTATCCATCGCCCCCAGCCTTTGGATACCAGATTATCTAAACTTTCCCCTGTAAAATCCTGCCAACTTTTATTGTAATAAAAAACTTTGCCGTCTGGAGTGGCATTTGTTACTTTTTCTGGCATAAGCTCAGCAATTAGCCTGAAATACTCTTCGCTTTCCTGTATTTTTATATTTATTAAAGCTTGGGAGGTTACCTCATTCGCAATTATGACTATTCCATCTATTTGACCTTCTAAATTACTATGTGGCTGATAGATAAAACTATAATATACTTTTTCATTTTGGCCATTACGGAAAATATTTACGGGTGTTTCATAGGAGGAATACATTTCACCAGTTTGGTATACTTTTGTCAAAATTTCTTCAAAACCCTGTTCCAATATTTCTGGTAACAAAGTAAAAAGAGATTTACCTATAATATCAGTTCCTTTGCCCCAAGAGTTCATAATTGCATGATTAGCAATTTTTATAATCATATCTGGTCCTGTCAAAAGGGCAATCATAGATGAAGATGAATAGATCATTTCTTGAAAAAGATTATCTACTTTCTTTAATTTTTCATCTAATAAAATTTTGTTTCTTTGCGTTTTTATTATGTAAGCTACAAAGGCAAATGTGCCTACCAATAAGAAAATTAGTAATAGAAAAAGCAAACCAGTGTTTTTTATGTTTTCTTCGGTTTCGATTTTTCTTCTTTTAAGTAAATAAAATTCTTCCTCATTAAACGCCTTAATACGAGTACGAATTAATGCGGTGAAGTTGATACTCTCGTTAATAAATAGAGTTATTTTGGGCTCCATTAAGGTGCTATTGCCTTTTGCTAGGATTACTTCTTGAATAACCGCACCTCTCTTTTCTGCGGTTTTTATCATCGAATCTATCCGTATTTGTTGGCTGGGACTATCGTTAGTTAGGATTTTTAAAGCAGTTAATTTACTCCCTATGGTTTTTGAGGCACTTTTAAATGGTATTAAAAAAGATCTGTTTCCTGTTAAAACAAATCCTCTAGCTCCTGATTCTATTGTGATGATATCTAATAGTATATCATTACTCTTCCGTAGCACTAATTGCGTATGATCCACCATGTTGGAGGAGAACTTTGCCTTTTGGAAATTGTAATAAAAAAAGCCCAACACTGATACGAGTAACAGTGAAATTATTAAATAAAAGCTGTTTATATTATTTTTATAAAAGCGTTTCATATTTCAAATAGATATTGCTTGTATATTATTTTTAAGAGTTGAAAATTTATTGTATCATATAAATGGTTTGATTAATTACCTCAAAACCGCTCAAATATCCTCAATTGGGCTTCTACGTTTATCTTTTAAGCCTTTAAAATGCGACGGCGAAAGCCCAGTAACTTTTTTAAACTGGCTGCTAAGATGAGCCACCGAACTATAATTCATTTTGTAAGCAATTTCGGTAATGTTAAGTTCATCATAAATAATGAGTTCTTTTATACGCTCTATTTTGTGGCTAATAATAAACTGCTCAATGGTAGTGCCTTGCACTTCAGAAAACAAATTAGCCAAGTAGGTATAATCATAGTTGAGTTTTTGAGACAAAAAATGGGAAAAATTGATTTTGGGCAACTCCTCGGCATAGTGTACCATTTCTACAATTACGTTCTTTATTTTTTCTATTAACATGGCACGTTTATCGTCCATCAGTTCTAGGCCAGCTTCATGCAATGCTTCTTTTAGGTAGATTCGTTGCTCCTCGTTTATATTTTCCATGATATCAACCACCCCCAAATCAACCAATATAAAGTGAAGACCGAGCCTTTTGAGTTCCTCTTTTACAATCATTTTGCACCGAGTACTCACCATGTATTTTATATAGAGTTTCATATTTTTACATACGTTTAGGAGAGTGCTTAATTAAAAATTTGCATTTTAACAAAATGCAAGAAAAATTATTTATTGCCATTTTAAGTCTTAAATTTAAAAAATGCTTCCGCCCAGTTGGAAATACCCAGATGTCAATTAAATCTCATAGCCACTTTTAATAACGGTCGAAATCATTTTAAACTGCTCATTGGCATTAAAAATATGAGAAGAATGAGCGGGGATGATGATTCCTTCCCCTTTTTTCAATAGGAATTTCTTATCTTTTATAGTAAGCTCTGCTTCGCCGTCTATTATTTGGATGTAATTATCGAAAGGAGAAGTTTTCTCGGCCAACTCTTCCCCTGCATCAAAAGAAGAAGCCGTAATATTGCCTGTTATTTTTCTGATAATTGTCTTACTTACAACCGCATTGGGCAAATATTGAATAATTTCAACCGTAAAATGAGCCTTTCCTTTTTCCAATTCTGTTTTTTCTATCATTTCGCCTTATAAGTAATTTAGGTATTAAGGGTAAAGTTGAGCTTATTATGCAGGAAAATGCTTATACAATTATTTACAATACTTATATAATTCACACTTTTTAAACAATTAGCTGAGTTGCGAATGGGTGTTTTTTGATAATAGTGTATCACAAATCTAAAGAATAAAAAAATGTTAAAGTATTAAATTTGAATATATTACTTATGCATTGATGAATTGTTATCACG
>JANNWE010000391.1:0-9263 GCA_031414675.1 Cytophagaceae bacterium | reverse complement strand
AATCGTACTCTTACGCTCATACTAATTTTTAGAATTTAAAAGGTACAAAATTAAGTAAAATCAAGCATTTAAAAAAAACAGATACTAAGAAGAGTAAAAGGAAAACTACTTTTTTGAAAAAATTATAAACAAAGAACTTCCAAAAGGAATTGAAAAAGGAAGTTTTGTCTCAAAACGAACAATGGAATAGAAAATGGAATTAAAAATGGGATTTGGCAAACTAACATCCGAAGTTACTTTCTGCCTGTCTATTAATTTTAATTTGAGTTTTAGTTGTTGAAATACTCTTACCAACAGAATCAATGGAGAAAGTAAAAAACTCCAATATTCAGAATAGTGGATTTCTAAATCATTTAGTTCTAAGTAATTTTCAAAATCCTTTAAAACAAATCTTTTTTTTGAACCCACAGCAATGTCATGCGTACCTTTGAAAATATTAAAGGCCTGATTGTTAGAAATTAATTTGCCATTTTTTTTTAAAAGTTTGGAAAAATTTCTAAGAATTGCTTTTATTTCTTCTTCTTCGAATTGATATAATACATCATTGCAGATTATAACATCATAAGTATTTTCTTCAAATACGCCATTAAAGGAAGTTATGTCACAAGTTTGAACATTTAAGCTTCTTAATTTTGAAAAATTTACAGCATCAAAATTGAAATCGAAGCCTTCGCAAGTCGAATACTCATTTTTTATTAATTTTAATAGCATTCCTCCTGTACCACAGCCAGCATCCAAAATTTTTAAGCTTCTATTTTTTCCAAAATTTTCTTTTAAGGCTTTTAAAACTTTTTCATGAAGAATTTTGTACCACCAAAGATGCTCTTCTACCTCAAACATCGCTTGATATTCCTTCGTATTTTTTAACATGTATTAATTTATCATTTCATTTTCTACCACTTTTATTTCAGGTTTGTGATATACTGTAGAATTTGCAGGTACACTCTTTGTAAGCCAAACATTGCCTCCAATGATACTATTGGCCCCAATTATGGTTTCACCTCCGAGTATAGTGGCACCGGAATATATAACAACATTATCTTCAACGGTTGGATGTCTTTTTCTATTAGCCATAGTTTTGTCAACACTTAAAGCACCTAATGTTACCCCTTGGTAAATTTTTACATTTTTTCCAATAATGGTTGTTTCCCCAATTACTACGCCTGTGCCATGGTCGATAAAAAAACTTTCGGCAATTTCTGCTCCAGGGTGAATGTCAATTCCAGTTTTGGAGTGTGCAAATTCAGTAAGAATTCTTGGAATTAAATTTATTTTTAAATTGTGTAAATGGTTTGCAATTCTATAAAAAGAAATTGCATAAAATCCTGGATATGCCCTTATGATTTCGAATTCACTTTTAGCAGAAGGGTCACCATTGAAAATAGCTTCAACATCTGTATTTAATAATCTAAATATTTCAGGAATTGAGGCAATAAAACTATTAGATTTCAGCTCGTTATCACAATTTTTACATTCATCTGTAGCATTTAAAATAAATTTTAGTTCATTTCCGAGATTCCAAAACTCACCTTCTATTTCGTCAATTGATCTAAAGAAGTCTTTTGCTTGTTCAGGGAATAGTAATCTAACCACTTTTATAGCCCAATTTGCAATATCTTTTGTTAATGGAACAGATTCTGTAGTTTGGTGTTTTTGGTAAATTAACTTCAAAAAAGCTTGATTCATTTCTTTTAATATTTATATCATAACATAAATAAAAACAATGCCAGTTCATTTCTATTTATAAATATTTGAAAATTATTGACTTGTAATATTTCTTTATGCTAAAATTAAGCCAATCTTCTTTGAATTAAACTTGAAACTAAACTAAAAAAAACATCGGGTTTTAAAGTTCTCCAATTTTCAATTTGTAAAGTTCCACCATAATTAATATAATTATCCAATTTATATTTAGAAAATTCTTGTAATACAAACTCTCTAAAATTTATTGCAGCTATCCAGCCATCCTCAATATCTTCAAACCACTCTTCATAATAGTCATCGTCTCCTCCATGAAATTGAAAAATGTTTTCTCCCAATAAAATAAAGTGTTTAATTCCATTTTTCAGAAAATGATCAATAACAAACCTTTTTAGGTACATTACATCATTATGTAAGGTGTCATTCCATTCTCCGAATACCTCTATTACTATATATTTTAAAGAGTAGTTGGCCATTATTATCTTACAATACAAAGTTTCGGATCCAATCTCATCCCAATCTGGATGAATAAAATAGCCATATACTGTATTTTCATATTCTTGAATGGCCTCTTTTTCAAAAAATGGAGACTTTGGGTCTTCATATGGTAAATAATGTTTCTGCCAATTAAAAAATGGCTCAATATCATGCATTTATTGTTGTCTCTTAAATTCTTTCACTATTTTTGAATCTGATTTTACATCATGCAAAAGATTCAATACAAATATAGAGCTGAAAATTTAAGTGTTTCAGAACCTACCAAATTTAATTATGAAAATTTAGGAGAAGAAGAAATGCTCTTAAATCTAGGCCCACAACATCCTTCCACTCATGGAGTGTTGCGAATTGAGGTGGTTTCCGATGGAGAACTAATCAAACAAGTAGTGCCTCATGTGGGGTATTTACACAGATGTTTTGAAAAACATGCAGAATCTCTTCCTTTTAATCAAATTATTCCTTTTGTAGATAGGCTAGATTATGTAGGTGCAATGAATTCTGAGCATGCATTTGCAATGGGCGTGGAAAAAATGTTAGGAATAGAAAACACTTTACCCAAAAGAATTGAATATATAAGAGTTTTAGTTGCAGAATTAAATCGAATTGCCGCCCATTTCATAGCCATAGGAACCTATGCATTAGATGTGGGTGCTCAAACCCCATTTCTTTGGGTAATTAGAGATCGTGAATCAATTTTGCGTTTATTAGAATGGGTTTCAGGAGCCAGATTGCTATACAATTATATTTGGATTGGTGGATTGTTTTATGATTTACCTTTGGGTTTTGAAGCTAAGTGTGAAGAATTTGTTATTTATATTAAACCAAAGTTAATTGAGCTCCAAAATATAATTATTGATAACCATATTTTCGTAAATCGTACTGCAAATGTAGGAGTTTTACCTATGGATTTGGCCATAAACTATGGATGTAGTGGCCCTGTCTTAAGAGCTTCAGGGTTAAAATATGACTTAAGAAAAGTAGACGGATATTCAATTTACCCAGATCTAGATTTCGATGTTCCAATAGGGGAGGGTAAAATGGGGAAAATTGGTGATTGCTGGGATCGAAATTTTGTTAGGGTTCAAGAATGTTGGCAATCTTTGAAAATCATTGAGCAATGTTTAGAAAAGCTTAAAAAAGTGTATAAAAGAGATAAAAACTTTAACCCACAAGCCTTCGTACCAAAAAAAATCAGACCTAAAGCGATGGATTTTTATGTAAGGGCTGAAAATCCGAAAGGAGAACTAGGATTCTTTTTTAGAACAGACGGCAGGTCTGATGTACCAATAAGAGTAAAATGTAGGTCATGTTCTTTTCACAATCTTTCTGTGTTGCCAGAATTATCAAAAGGAATGATGCTCGCGGATTTAATAGCAATAATAGGTTCTTTGGATTTTGTAATGGGTGAGGTAGATCGTTAAAATTCCCAAACACTTGGATTTTGATGTTTTCTAAATTGAGTTTTCATTTCTAACCAAAATGCCAAAATTAAGTATATAATTACAGGAGAGCCAAAAGTGAAAAATGAGGCATAAATAAAATACATTCTAATTCTACTTGCAGAAAAATTTAGTTTTTCTCCAATTTTTGAACAGACTCCGAACATATTGCTTTCAAAGAGGAATTTTATTTTATTCATACCAGAAGTTTATTATTGCAATGCAAGTAAGTAATTTTTATTGAAAAACTTGAATTTTGTAAATTTTAATTATTTTAAAATGAACGTATCTCGTCTTTTAAACTCTAAATCAATGAATTTTGAGGTTCCCCACCTAATTTATAAGGGTAATCGGTTGTAAAATGAAGTCCTCGACTTTCTTTACGCATAATTGCACACTTTATTACCATTTCTGCACATAAAATCAAGTTTCGGAGCTCACATAGTTTAACAGACAATTTAGTTTTTCTATAAAATTCTTCCGTTTCTTCTTTCAACATATTAAGACGAGTTAAGGCCCGGCCCAATCTGAAATCTGAACGTACTATTCCCACATAATCTGACATCATTCTTTGTAATTCTCTGGTATTATGTGTTACCAATACTTCTTCGTCTGATTGTAATGCTCCAAATTCATTCCAATCTGGAACTCGTTCATTGAAGTAAACTCCCTCAATGGTCTCCAAAGCTATTTGTGATATTCTGTTTCCAAAAACCGCAGCTTCTAATAATGAGTTTGAAGCTAATCTATTGGCCCCATGAAGTCCAGTACTGGAACATTCACCGCAAGCAAACAAGTTTTTAATTGATGTACGTCCAAATTCATCAACTAAAATTCCACCACACAGATAATGGGCAGCGGGTGTAACTGGAATGGTCTCTTTGGAAATGTCAATACCAATATTCATGCATTTTTCATAAATATTAGGAAAATGTTCTAAGATGATTTCTTTCGGTCTGTGTGTTATGTCTAGGTGAACAAACTCTTCTCCGGTTTTTTTCATTTCAGCATCAATAGACCTAGCAACAATGTCTCGAGGTGCTAATGACCCACGTTCATCATAATCATACATAAATTCTTTGCCGAATTTATTTCTTAATACGCCACCTTCACCCCTTACTGCTTCTGTAATTAAGAAACTAGGGAAAGATCCTGGATTATACAATGAGGTAGGATGGAACTGCATCATTTCCATATCTCTGACTTTCCCATTTGCTCGATAAACCATTGCTATTCCATCTCCTGTAGCAATAATAGGGTTGGTTGTTGCTGCATAAATATGTCCAGCCCCACCCGTAGCTATTACCGTCATTTTTGCTAAAATAGTTTCTATATCGCCCGAATTAATATTTAATGCATAAATACCAAAACAATCAATATTAGAAGATTCTCGATTTAGCTCCAAACCTAATTGATGTTGGGTAATTATTTCTACAGCAAAAAAGTGAGTTAAAATTTCGATATTTGGGTTGGAGTGAATTTGTTCTAATAAAGCTCTTTCTATTTCCCAGCCAGTAATATCCTTATAATGTAAAATTCTTTTTTCAGAATGGCCTCCTTCCAAAGTTAAATTATATTCACCTGAATCTTCCTTATCAAAGTTTGCTCCATATTCAATTAATTCCTTAATCCTGTCTGGACCTTCTTTTACTACGATTTCAACAATTTTTTTATTGCACAGTCCATCACCCGCTATTAAAGTATCGGATATATGCTTTTCAAAAGAATCAGAGGTGGGGTCAAATACACTAGCAATACCTCCTTGGGCATATTTTGTATTAGTTTCATCGGCGTTAACTTTGGTAAGTATTAATACTTTACCTTTCTGTGCAGCTTTTAACGCAAAACTTAAACCCGCTATTCCAGAACCAATTACTAAAAAGTCCGTTTTTCTCATTTCGTTTTCCTATTTTCTTAAATCAGAAGTTTTATATTAAACCTTCTTTTAAAAGATCATGCAAATGTACGAATCCTATCACATTTTTTTTATTTACTACAATCAATTGTGTAATATTCAATTCTTGCATTTTAAGTAATGCCTCCACAGCATATTCTTCTGCATTTATGGTTTTAGGATTTTTGCCCATAATCTCTGAAGCTTTTAAGTCATTAAAATCAGAAGTTTTACTTAACATTCTTCTTAAATCGCCATCTGTAATTATACCAACTAATTCTTTATTAGTATTTAAAACCGCAGTTGCCCCTAGTCTTTTAGAAGTAATTTCTAAAATTACTTCTTTTAATGAGGAATCTTCAAATACTATAGGGCATGCATTGTTTTGAAAAATATCTAGAACTTTTAAATACAACTTTTTCCCTAAACTTCCTCCCGGATGAAATTTAGCAAATTCTTTTTTTGAAAAATTCTTTGCTTCCATTAAACATATAGCAATAGCGTCGCCTAGGGCTAGTGCAACAGTTGTGGAATTTGTTGGAGCCAAATTAAGTGAGCAGGCTTCATTTTCTACATGGGCATTAATAATAAAGTCAGCATTTTTTGCTAGATAAGAATCGAGGCTGGAAACCATAGCAATTACTTTGTTGCCAAATCTTTTTAATAAGGGTAATAATACTTTAATTTCTGGTGTATTACCGCTTTTTGAAATAAATAGAATAACATCTTCCTTGTCAATTATTCCTAGATCTCCATGAAGGGCATCAGTTGCGTGCATAAAAACAGATTTCTGACCAGTCGAGTTTAATGTGGCAACAATTTTTTGTCCAATTATAGCACTTTTGCCAATTCCAGTTAAAACCAATTTGCCATTTGTTAATAGAATTAAATGAATTATGGAATCAAACTGTTCATCAATTGTATTAATTAAAGATTTAATTGCCTCTGATTCATCAAAAAGAACTTTTTTGGCTAAATCCACTATTTTTCTTTCTACTTTCGTCTCCACTTTAAAAAAATGATATTTTCATTTGCAAATGTAAACCCAGTAATTCGTTTTTTTTTAAAGTTTTTTTAGCATTTTAATTACAACAAAACATTTTTATATATATTAGCATTAGGAATTTAATTCACCACGTTTAACAAAACGTGCTTTTATTTTTAAAGCTTTATGGAACTAGCTATGATTGATGCGTCTATTGAAATTGGATTAAAAAAGAACCTAAAAGAAATTTTTGGTTTTGATAATTTTAGAGGAGAACAAGAGAAAATAATTAAAAGTATTGTTTCTGGAAAAAACACCTTGGTTTTAATGCCCACAGGGGCAGGAAAATCTTTATGTTACCAATTGCCTGCCACAGTACTACAAGGTACTGCTATTGTTATTTCTCCATTGATAGCTTTGATGAAAAATCAAGTTGATCAACTTGTTGCATTTGGTATAAATGCACAATTTCTGAATTCCACTTTAAATAAATCAGAAATAAATCGAGTAAAAAATGATGTCGTAAATGGAATTTGTAAACTTTTATACATAGCCCCTGAATCTTTAACCAAAGAAGATAATCTTGTTTTTTTAAAGAAAGCTAAAATTTCATTTGTTGCGGTGGATGAAGCACACTGTATATCTGAATGGGGACATGATTTTAGACCAGAATATAGAAAAATTAGAGATATCATTGAAAACATTGATATTAATCTTCCAATTATAGCGTTAACTGCCACTGCCACTCCTAAAGTTCAGATTGATATTCAGAAAAGTCTTGACATGGATGATTCTAATATATTTAAAACTTCTTTTAATAGGTCAAATTTATATTACGAGGTTAAAGCTAAACAAAATGCCAAAAAGCAATTAGTGAAGTTCGTAAATCAACACAGAGGAAAGTCGGGTATTATTTACTGCTTAAGTAGAAAAAAAGTTGAAGAAATAGCTGAGCTATTATTGGTCAATGGCTTTAAAGCCTTACCTTATCATGCAGGTTTGGATTCTGATGTAAGAATGAGAAACCAAGATGCCTTCTTAAATGAAGATTGCGATATTGTTGTAGCTACCATTGCATTTGGTATGGGTATTGATAAACCTGACGTTAGGTTTGTTGTGCATTATGATGCTCCAAAATCTCTTGAGGGCTATTATCAAGAAACGGGTAGGGGAGGACGTGATGGTCTCGATGGTTCATGTTTAATGTTTTATGCACTTGATGATATTACGAAACTCGAAAAGTTCAATAAAGATAAAAACGTCACGGAAAGAGATAATGCTAAAGCTTTGCTTTTAGAAATGGTCGCTTATTCTTCATTAGGTGTTTGCAGAAGGCGTCAGTTATTGAGCTACTTTGGAGAGCACATGGAAAAAGATTGCGGTTTTTGTGATAATTGCAATAAACCCACAAAAACATTTAAAGGAGAAGAAGAAGTAATCCTAGTATTAAATACAATTGTTAAAACTGAGCAAAGATTTTCTGCCAATCACATTGCAGATATCTTAACTGCCAATATTAAAGATAATTTAGCAATTGCAAGCTATGAGCATGATAAATTGCCGGAATTTGGAAAAGGTTTGAATTACTTTAACCTCTCTGATGAATTTGAGGAAGAGGAAGAAGAAGATGAACACGAAATTGTTGTAAATAAAAAGCCAAAAACTGATGTAAATGCAGATGGAAAGATTTCTGCTGCCGACAAATGGGTTTCTATTATTCGTCAGTTAATGGTTTTTGGATATTTAGATAAAGATATTGAAAATTATGGAGTTGTAACTCTTTCAGAAAAAGGGGCCAAATATCTACAAGACCCTTATTCTATTTCATTTCATGAAGATCATGATTTAAATGAAACCGAAGGGAGTAATGAAGATGAATTGCAACAATCTACAGGTCCATCAGCTGGCAGTGGAGCTTCAGATCAAGCTTTATTAGAATTGCTAAAAGCTTTAAGAAAAAAGATAGCAAAAGAAAAAAATGTTCCACCTTATGTTGTCTTCCAAGACCCATCTTTAGAGGAAATGGCTACCACATATCCTTCAAATGAGTTAGAATTATCTCAAGTGAATGGAGTGGGAATGGGGAAAGTTCAAAAATTTGGAGGTCCATTTCTTGATTTGTTAAATAAATATATTAAAGAGAATGATTTAGAAACTTCCCAAGACTTAATGGTTAAAACCAAAGTAAATAAGTCTAAAACTAAAATATTTATTATTCAACAAATTGATCGAAAAATTGATTTAGAAGAAATAGCAGAAGCTAAAGAAATGTCTGCAGAAGAATTAATTACAGAAATAGAAAGTATTTGCTTTTCAGGCACAAAGTTGAATCTTGACTATTATATTAATCAAATGATTGATAAAGAGAAACAAAGAGATATTTATGAGTATTTCATGACCTCTTCTTCTGACGATATTAAAGAAGCCACCAAAGAGTTTGAAGATTATGAAGATGAAATTACCGATGAAGAATTAAGGTTGATGAGAGTTAAATTTATTTCAGAAATGGCGAATTAATATATTTGTAATTTAATTTGTTAGTATGAATTTGTTTACTTAAATTTTTAATAATAAACTAAAAATTAAAGCTTTTGAATCAAAAAATTCAAGAGCTTTTTTTATTAACCCAAAAAAACCAATAGATAATCAGTTACATTTTTTTTGCTGCAAGTCCATTTCAATTCTCATCCAATTGTATCTTGATACCATTTCTCTTGAATTTCATTCCCTTTTTGCCAAATTGTGC
>JANNWE010000390.1:0-3644 GCA_031414675.1 Cytophagaceae bacterium | reverse complement strand
GAATCGATAATTCTCGCCATCTTGTTTTAATCGAACTTTAAAAGCTCTAAAATCGAAAGAAATATCAAACTTTTCATAGTTTTTACCCCCATGTTTTTCGACCGCTTTCTTTATTATTTCTTTGGCTTTACTTTCTGTTGTGACTTCCTTCTTGCAAGAACTAATCACATAAATTAACCCTAAAATTAAAATACTATTTTTCATAAATAATTAAAATTCTATTGGCAATTCAACTAAGTTTTTGTCCCAAGCCAAACGCATTATAGCCTCACCTTTATCTCCTTTTTTAAATTGAATTGATAAATTTTCTACTACTTCCTCTAGTTTCTGAGATTTAGCTGATACTCTAACTACATCTTTTTTGTCATCATAACTATATGCTCCCCACACATCCATGTCAGAATTTAATATAAAAGTCCATTCACTTTCATTTGGAATAGCCATTAAAGTATAAACCCCTGCTTTTACTTTTTGACCACCAAATGTTACGTCTTTATAAAACTTAATTTCTGGGGCTTCATTTGCACCTACTCGCCATACTTTGGCATAAGGAACTAATTTTCCAAATATCTCTCGTTCTTTTTTAGCAGTTCGGGTATAAGTTATTCTCACAAAAGCCTCATTACCAACTTTTTGGGGAGCAAATTTTCTGTCATGAGCAAAATCATCGGGATAATAAGCCATATCCATTGGACTTTTATCTAAGCCTCTAAAGCTTTGCGAATAACCAGTAGAAATGGTTAACATTAAAAATAAAATCAAGTAATTTTTCATTAGAAAAAAAGATTAAAATTTATTTATTTAAGAATATTTTAGATATAATTTCAAACCAAAAAGCGATTTGAAAGCACAAATATACTGCTAAATGGTATCAGAAAATGTCTTTAAAATTACAATTTCAGAAAATTTTTCATTAATTTGAAATACTATTTTAAAAAGTCTCGCATAATAATTGGTTCGCAAAACATAATCCCAAAATTTAAGAAAGCAGTTCCCTTAAAATTTATTTTGTATTTTAGCTTCTATGGATTCTCCATTTTGTGTTCGTTTGAAACTACAAAACAAAAAATTTTGTGTTGTTTCAAATGGAGTCAAATGATCTTCGCTTACACATTTTATTTTGTAAAACCCATCTTTAAGTTCATTTGTTAAATTCTCTTCACTATACTGTTTAATCGTTAGTCCACTACATTTTTCAGGCCCATTTTCAGAAAAAGTCCCAATTGTTAAAAATCCTGAAACATTATTTCTTGCTATGTTCAAGTATTTTGTGATTTCTTTACTTGTAGTAAGAAAATGAAAAGTTGCCCTATCATGCCAAATATCAAAAATTGTATCCGTTTGAAATTCTGTTACGTCTCCAACAATCCAATTTATTTTTTGTGCTTTTTCACCCAAACGTTTCTTAGCTTTTTCAAGTGCTAATGCTGAAATGTCAAGAACTGTAATATTTTCAAAACCATCATCGAGCAAATAGTCGACAAGTTTGCTATCGCCACCACCCACATCAATAATTTTTGCAGATTTAGAAACACCAAAAGAAGCTATAAAGTCTAAAGATGTTTTTGGAACGTCTTGAGTCCAACTTACTTGACTAGGGTTTTTATTTTTATAAACCGTGTCCCAGTGATTTTGAATCTCATTATTCATATACTTGAAGCTTTTTTAAACTAATTTTTATATTTAAAACAAAGTAAATATTTAACCAAAATAACAATAGCCATCGTGGATTAGGAGGGCCAAATCAATAACTCTTTTTAGTGATTAATACTATTTAATTAGCCTCAACTTTACCTATTGGGAAATTTCTAAAACAATTAGCCATTTTTCCCCGCTAAGAGAGCTATCGTCTGTTTTACAGCAGTTGCATTTTTGGTTAGAGTATAGTTAAACCTCTTATTAAATTTAGAACTATCAAAAAAGTAATCCCTGTCATATTGGTAGTTCATTTCAGGAAATTCCCTCATGATTGGAATAAATAATCCTAAAACCTTTATGAGCCAAACCGGAAGAATTTGAATTTTGTTTGTAGCATTCATTTCTTTCGCAAAAATATTTACCCAGCCTTCTCCTGTAATCTTTTCCGAGTCTGTGGGCAGATTCCATATTTGATTATACGCATCTGGGGTGTTTCCCAAAATGGCTGTTCCCTTTGCAAGGTCTGGAGCATAACTAATATTGTGAATTTTATGAGCGTCACTTAGCCATTGGGCTTTTTTTCCTTTTATTAGGTTGTCGTATATCAAAGACATTAACATGCTATTTCCTTTAACTTCACTGAAAAAATCAGCCGATCGGGCAATTATAGCGTTAAGTTTTTTTTCTTGGATGGCATCCAAAATTAGCTGATCTACTTCTGCTCTTATTTTCCCTTTTTTACTACAAGGGCTTATTGGTGATTCCTCGGTGATATGTTTTACATTATCTCCACCAATGGCATAAATATTATCGAAAAAAACTAATTTAGCCTTGTGTTCAATACATGCATCTATTACATTTTTTATAAATGGAGGCCACAACTGTAACCACACTTTGGTATTATAGGCAAAACCAACGGTAACATACACTATTTCGCTTCCAGCTATTGCTTTAAAAACATCTTCACGTTTGGTAAGATCTGCAGGAAACAATTCATCATTATCATTTATTTTCTTTGGATTACGGCTTACCAACCTAATCTCCGAAGTATAGGAAGTTAATGCTTTTGCAAGTTCAATACCTATTGCTCCACCCGCACCTAATATTGTTTGTTTCATGGTATACATTTATTTTTAATGTTTGAAAAATTATTTTCTTAGATAAAATATTTTTTAGGATTTTTTTAAATAGATTTAATGTAATTTATATTAATTATTGAGGGACCATTTTACATCAAATGTATTAAAAATTTAAATAAAATCATTCCGTCTTTATTATTAAGTAATTTCAAAGCAAAAAATTGTCATTTTGAAAAAAATCACCAAAACTTAAAGTGAGGAAACCAACAATTTAAATGAAACTGAAAGGTGAGTAGTATATTAATCTAATAGTCCAATATAAATTTTTTTGCCTATTTTTAAATTAAGACCCCTATTCAATGTTGCCAAAGAAAAATAACTAAATGCTGGGTGGCATTACTTAATTTTTAGAGGTTCTAATTGTAAAACTTACTTATTCTTAAATGTTTATTTCAATTATATTTCCCCATTATTTAAATTTAAATAGTCTTTCGAACCATTCTTGTTGAAAATATTCCTTTCATTAAAAAATAAGTGTATGTAAAAAAAATTCAAGTAAATTTGAATCTTAAATTAAAAAAAATGACCGTAGTCAAAAAAAATATACTCAGAAAAGTGAAAGATATTGCAGTAGGAAGTAGCCTTTGCATGATTTTAGCTAGTGGATTAGTAGCTTGTGGTTCAAATGATGGAAGTACAGAAGGCAGCTATGAAACCGAAGAAGTTTATACCCAAGGGGTAAAAACATATATTAAAGAAGTAAGCAAAGGCGAATTTAAAATTACGGAGGAAAAACAAGTCCCAATAGATTCAGCTGCTGCTTATGTGACTTATTTGGATGGAAAAACAGAGGTAATTAATCCCAAACTGGCCAAGGAATTGATAGATGAAAACATGAACAATACGCAAAACTATGGACATAGAAGT
>JANNWE010000389.1:0-3171 GCA_031414675.1 Cytophagaceae bacterium | reverse complement strand
CTAGTTTCTATCTTTAAATCACCAATTGGGTATAATTTATCGTCTTTATAAATACTAATATTTTTACCAGACAACTGAATTCTTGGATCATTAGGATCTAATTTCAACTCTTTAATATCCAATTCACCTCGCACTTCTATATTCTCCTTACTAAATCCCAATTTTTTAAGATTAACAGAAGCAATAGTAGATGACCCTGAAATACTTAATATTTCCTTTGAAAAATCTATTTCTCCCTCCCATTTTAGTTGAGCAGCAGGGTCCTTACTATTTAATTTTACATTAATAACCTGATTATTTAAGATACCATCAAATTCAATAGCTTGGAAGATTTTATTTTGATAATTAAGCTCTTCTATTTTTCCATTCAATTTTAATTTTAAGCTCTTTGAATCTATTCCTGAGCCATCAAAAACCAACTTGCCAGAGGTTCTGCCAAGTTCCGGTTTTTGCATAATGAAGCCTGCATTAAACTGTTCGAAATCAATCTTTCCAGTGTACCCTAGAGATTTAGAGGTACCTAAATTATTAATGTGAACTAAAACATTTACATTTCCTTGGTCCGATTTAGCGTTCACACTTAGATCCAAATTGTTCATTTTTCCTTTCAAATATCCATCAAAAAAAAATCTATCTGGAAAAGAAATATTTGAAGGTATTTTTGAAGCAGGAATTAGCCGATAAATATCCTTTTTTGAGGTACTAAATCCAATAATTTTTAGATTAAAAATAGGATCAATAAGATTTCTAACGTTTCCTTTAAGATTAATTTGCGTAGTTTTTGGTGCCCTAAGGATAAAATTATTTAGAGTTAAATTTTTAAGATTCCCCTCCATTTCTCCCTCTAAGAGAATATTTTCATCTTTAAGGTTCTTCAAATACTCGTTGGAATTTAGCTCTTGGTTAAAGATAAATGCGTCTTTTACAGCAAGTTTACTTTCAGTCAATTCGATTTTAAAATCACTATTCTCTATTTTGGAACTGTCAACCTTTAGGTTCAGATTGGCAAATATCTGTGTGTTGTTAACCTGAATCTTTAGCTTTTTTAATTCGAGTTGATTTCCAAGATATGAAATTCCGGATTCCGCTGATTTTAAATTTAATCCGCTTTTTTCTGTGCCATGAAATGAAATTAAATTTCCAAAGAAACCATCATTAGAAAATTTAACATTATTAAGCAATACTCCTATCTTTTCCAAGTCCAGATTGCCAAAATTAATCTGATTTTCTATGGATTTAGACAGTGGAAATTGTTGAAAATTTAATTTTTGAGCTGAAAATTTAATTTTTTGAAATGCAAAAGTAGTATGCTTTAGATCGATAGTTTCTGGCTTAATATCAATAAATACCCCTTTTGCAATGCTAGCGTTTTGAGCTATTTTCAAATCCCAAGCTACTTCATTCAAAATCAAATTTCTAAACTTAAAATCTAATTCACTTTTAGATTTAGATTCACTTTTCGTGCTTTTTCCAATTCTTCCTTTAATGTCAAGACCAATGGCTACGATATCATTAAGTTTATAAACACTTTTATCAAGATTTAAAATTTCAAAACCAGTTGAAACGTCTTTAAAAAAAGCAGAAATTTTACTTCCGTCTTTGTTGTCGGAATAGTTTAATTTAAGATTATGAATTTTAATTTTATCCAAATTATAAACAAACAAACTTTTGTTTTTATTATTTGGGGTATTTGAGGCAAAAGCATCCAAAATAAACTGATAATTAAATTTATCAGATTCCCGATTTACATTCAAATAGGTATTCTCAACTTGAATATCAGTAATATTTAACTTATTATTTATTGCATCCCACATTTTTACCTCAATAAAGGTCTTAGTAGAAAATAGCAAAGTATCTGCTTTTTTATCTCTAATTAGTAAATTGTTTATTTGAATCCAATCTGGGAATTTATAGGAAATTTGACCTGAAACGGGTGTGTTAAATTTTTTAGATAAAGTAGAAACAACAAGATGGCTTAATGTTTTTTGGCCCGCAGGACTTGAAAAATAAAAATATATTATGCATAAAAAAACAACTAAAGTAGCAAATACCAAAGCTAAAATCTTCAAACTTGTTTTAAAAATTTTTCCCTTCATTCAGAATCCTCATTGTGGTAGAAGATTTTTAAATACAAAAATAAACAAAAAGCCCAAGTATATGAACTTAACGATATAACTACAACAATATTTCGATATTAAAGATTACAAAAACCAGTGGAAACATTTAAAAAAAAAACGGCCTTCTCAAAAAAGAGAAGACCGTAAACAATTATTTTTAATCTCAAAAATTATTTCAAATATATTGATTTATAATCATTTCCATTAATTCTTGCTTTCCACTAATTTGAGCGGGTTCTCCTACCTCTTTTGCTATTTTTGCTAAATCTTCCAGACTTAATTCTCCATTCTCAAATTTTGCCCCATTTCCAGTAGTAAAAGAAGCATATCTATCGTCTCTTATTTTAGTATATTTTGATTTCGTTAAAATATCATTTGCCACCAAAAGAGCTCTTGCAAATACATCCATTCCTCCAATGTGAGCAATAAAAATATCTTCTAGATCCGTTGAATTTCTACGAGTTTTAGCATCAAAATTTATACCTCCAGTTTTAAAGCCACCATTCTCCAAAATAATGAGCATAGCCTCTGTTAATTCAAATACATCCACTGGAAACTGATCGGTGTCCCAGCCATTCTGATAATCTCCTCTATTGGCATCAATCGAAGCTAACATTCCGGCATCTGCCGCCATTTGTAATTCATGAGCAAAAGTATGCCCTGCTAAGGTAGCATGATTTACTTCTATATTTAATCCAAAATCTTTGTCTAAACCTTGTTCTTTTAAAAATCCAATTACAGTTTGAGCATCAAAATCATATTGATGTTTCGAAGGCTCAGCAGGCTTAGGCTCTATATAAAAAGTACCATTGAATCCATTTCTTCTACCATAATCTCTGGCAGTTCTTAAAAATTGACCCATATGGTCTAGTTCTTTTTTGGTTTTTGTATTAAGCAATGACATATATCCTTCTCGTCCTCCCCAGAAAGTATACCCTTCTCCGCCCAAAGCAATGGTTGCGTCAATACAATTTTTGACTTGTAAACCAGCGTGTGCTACAACTTCAAAATTTGGATTTGTCGATGCCCCATTCATATACCTTGGATTAGAAAA